>JAEWAD010000297.1 GCA_023391905.1 Pseudomonadota bacterium
ACCCGACACCCCGTCCCGAACCCGATCCGAACACAAAACGTCCGCGACCGGCCGGGAGGATCGGAGCCGGTCAGGCTCCGGCGTGGCCGCGGCCCCGAAACGGGCGATCGCGGCGCACGAAGCATTCATGCCGGCGAGCCGGCATCGCCTCAGTTCGAGGCGATGATCTGCTGGACCTTGCCGCAATAGCGCAGCGGGCCCTTGCTCATGCGGGTGGCGCCGTGGCCGCCATTGTACTTCAGGATCGTGCCGCAGAGATCGCCGCCGGCGAGCTTGCGCGCCTGGCCGAGATACTTCATGCCGAACTTGATGTTGGTGGCGGGGTCGTAGAGAGCCTTGGCGGAGCCCGAATAGCCCATGCCGCGCGCGGTCTGCAGCTTGAGCTGCATCAGCCCGATCTCGCCGGCCGAACCGGTGACCTTCGGATTGTAATTGCTTTCGACCGTGACGACGGCGTGGGCCAGCGACAGCGGAACGTTGTTGGCGGCGGCGTGGGTCTTGATCAGTGCATCGTAGCGGCTGCGCTCGGCAGCAGCGACCCGGGTTTCATTCGACTTCAGGATACGCTTCGACTGGGCCGAGGCGGGCGAGATGGCGAGGGCGCTGGTGGCAACGAGGGCGGCCAAAGCGAGAACGCTGAACTTCTTCATACTTGGGGGTGAACTCTCATCATTGAAGATGGAGCATCGTTTCGCCGCCCAAGAGTCCCGAAATGGGGCACCGGAACTAAAATCAGATTACAGACTTTAACAATCCGTGATCCCCATTCCGGCGCCCATTTTTCTTTGCCGGCTCAATGTTCGTGGCCTGCCCCAGCGGCAGCCGCCGCCCCCTTCGTCAGGCTTCGCGCCAGCCTGTGGAGGGTGGCGATCGTCGAGGAATCGGCGATTCCGTCGACCCGCTCCGGCCGGAAATGGCGCTGGAACGCCGTCACGACCTGTTCGGTAGCCGTATCGTAAATGCCTGTGATCTGAAGAGGATAGCCATAGAGCGCCAGCATGGCCTGGAGAGCCTCGATCGGCGCCCCATTTTCACCGACGCTAAAAAAACGACCACCGCGAATCGGTTCCGGCTCGACGAAATGACCTACCCCAGCGGCGGCAAGGCGCGCCCAGGGAAACTTCTCGCCAGGGTCGCGCTTGCGGTCCGGCGCAATGTCCGAGTGCGCAAGGATTCGTTCCGGACGAATGCCGTGACGAGCGCAAATGTCGCATGCGAGCGCGATGACCGCATCGACCTGGACATCCGGAAAATCGGGGTAGCCGTGATCATGGCCACGATTGGCGATCTCGATCCCGACCGACCGGGAGTTGATATCGCCCTCGCCATGCCATGACGAAACGCCCGCATGCCAGGCCCGGTCGCGCTCTGCCACCAGCTGGGTGATGGTGCCGTCCTCGGCCACGACATAGTGGCAGGAAACGTTGGAGGCGGCGTCGCAGAGCAGGTCGATGGCGGCTTCCGCGCTCTTCATGTCGGTGTAGTGGAGCACCAGCATGTCGATGGCGAGCCCCTCGGCGCGCGCGCCGAAATTCGGCGAGGGCCGCCAGGCAACGCCCGGCAATGCGACGTCGGTCATCATGTCTCCATCAGGTGGCGGCCGAAGCTCAGGCGAAGGCCCGCTCGCGGCGAATGCGGTCATAGGCGCCGTTCAGCGCGGCGAGCTTCGCCGTGGCGATGGCGAGGAACTCGGCCGGCACGCCGCGCGCGATCAGCTTGTCGGGATGCGTCTCGGCGACGATGCGGCGATAGTGACGCTTCACCTCGTCGTTGCTGGCGTCGCGGTCGATGCCGAGGATCAGGTACGGGTCGCCCTCTTCCGGCACGACATGGCGGCTCGTGATGCGGGCGAAGGCGGCCTCGCGAATGCCGAAGATCGTCGCCACCTGGTCGAGGAAGGCGAGCTCGGCCTCATGCACCATGCCGTCGGCCTTGGCGATGTGGAACAGCCCGTCGATGATGTCCTCGAACACCGGCGAGCCCTTGTCGAACAGGCTGGCGAGCTTGCGCGCATAGGCGTCGAAGCCGGCGACGTCCTGCTTGGCGAGGTTGAACAGCCGCGCCACGTTCTGGTGCTCGGCCGGCGGGATCTCGAACAGTTCCTCGAACGCCGCCACTTCGTGCGGCGTGACGACGCCGTCGGCCTTCGCCATCTTGGCCGACAGCGCGATCATCGATACGGAGAACGCCACCTGCCGCCGGTCCTCGGGCGAGCCGAGCAGCGCCGTGCGCACGGTTTCGATGAGCGCGTCCAGCGCCTGACCGATGGTGCAGGAGCCGGGCAGCTGCCGGATGAGATCGCCGAGTCGTTGCCAGATTGTCATCGCCAGAGAATAGGCGACCCGATCCCGGCGCGCGAGAGTCAGGGTGTCGCGCAGGGAAGCGATCCACGCTAGAAGCGGGGCTTCACCGCTTCCCACCGAGCCTGCCTTGCCCCCTTCCGCCTCCCCCCAGCCGCGCGACCTCGCCGGCCGGACAGGCTCGCCGTCGCGCAGGATTGACGCCGCGCCCCTGAGCCTTACTCATGCCCTCCGGATTCTGTTCGGAGCGAGGGCATCGGCATGGCGCAGTGGGACTTCTGGATCGATCGGGGCGGCACCTTCACCGATATCGTCGCCCGCGATCCCGAGGGCCGGATCCGCGCCCACAAGCTGCTTTCCGAGAATCCGGGCGCCTATCGCGACGCGGCGGTGCAGGGCATCCGCGAGCTGATCGGCGTCGCTCCCGGCGCGCCGATCCCGCCCGGGCTGATCGACACCGTCAAGATGGGCACCACCGTCGCCACCAACGCGCTGCTCGAGCGCAAGGGCGACCGCACGCTGCTGCTGATCACACGCGGTTTTCGCGATGCGCTCGCCATCGGCTACCAGGCGCGGCCCGACATTTTCGCGAAAAAGATCGTCAAGCCGGAGCTGCTCTACGAGCGCGTCGTCGAGGTCGACGAGCGCGTGCGCGTCGACGGCACGATCGAGGCCGCGCCCGAGCTTTCCGCCGTCGAGGCGGCGTTGCAGGTAGCCTATGACGACGGCATCCGCGCCGTCGCCATCGTCTTCATGCATGCCTGGAAATATCCGGCGCACGAAGCCGCGGTCGCGACCGTCGCCGAAAAAGTCGGTTTCCCGCAGATCTCGGTCAGCCACCGCGTCTCGCCGCTGATGAAGCTGGGCGGGCGCGGCGACACGACGGTCGGCGACGCCTATCTGTCGCCGATCCTGCGCCGTTATGTCGAACAGGTGGCGGGGGAATTGGGGGCGTCTTCGGATCGGACGGTGCTGGTACCCCCCACCCAACCCTCCCCCACAAGGGGGGAGGGCTTGACCGAAGCGGCTGTAACGTCGTCGATGCCGCCCGCCGATGAGCCCTCTCCCCCCTTGTGGGGGAGAGTTGGAGAGAGGGGTACCACCTCCCAAGCCACGAACGCCCCCCGCCTGATGTTCATGATGTCCTCCGGCGGGCTGACGGCGGCGGAGCTGTTCCAGGGCAAGGACGCCATCCTCTCCGGCCCCGCGGGCGGCGTCGTCGCGGCGGTGGAGACGGCGCGACAGGCGGGCTTCGGCCAGGTGATCGGCTTCGACATGGGCGGCACCTCGACCGACGTCTCGCATTATGACGGCGCCTATGAGCGCTCCTTCGAGACCGAGGTGGCGGGCGTGCGCATGCGCGCGCCGATGATGCGCATCCACACGGTCGCGGCCGGCGGTGGCTCGATCCTGCATTTCGAGGCCGGGCGTTTCCGCGTCGGCCCGGATTCCGCCGGCGCCGATCCGGGGCCGGCCGGCTACCGGCGCGGCGGACCGCTCACCGTCACCGACGCCAACATCATGACCGGCAAGCTCCGCCCGGAGCATTTTCCAAGGATCTTCGGACCGAGCCGCGACCAGCCGCTCGACGCGGAAGCCGTGCGGGCCGGCTTCGCGGCGCTCGCGGCCGAGATCGGCGACGGGCGCAGCGCGGAGGAGATCGCCGACGGCTTCCTCAAGGTCGCCGTCGCCAACATGGCGAATGCGATCAAGAAGATTTCGGTCCAGCGCGGCTATGACGTCACCGACTATGCGCTGAACTGCTTCGGCGGCGCCGGCGGCCAGCACGCCTGCATGGTCGCCGACGCGCTCGGCATGAAGACGGTGCTGATCCACCCCTTCTCCGGCATCCTCTCCGCCTATGGCATGGGCCTCGCCGACATCCGCGCCGGCCGCAGCCGGGCGATCGTGAAGCCGCTCGCCGACGCGGCCCTGCCGGCGCTGCATGCCGAGGCCGAGGCGTTATCGGGCGAAGTCCGTGCCGAACTGGCGCAGCAGGGCGTCGAGGCGGCCGAGATCTCCGTCCGCGCGCACCTCCGCTATGACGGCACCGACACGCCGATCCCGGTCGAGGCGCTCGACCGGCCGAACGGCGCCTGGCTACCGCTCGCCGCCATACGCGCCGCCTTCGAGGCGGCGCACAAAAAGCAGTTCGGCTTCGTCTTCGAGAACAAGGCGATCGTCGTCGAGAGCCTCGAGGTCGAGGCGGTCGGCGGCGGCGCGGCGATCGAAGAGCCCGACGAGGCGGCGCCGGAAAGCCGGCCCGAACCCTCGGACCACGTCGCGATCTTTTCCGAGGGCGCGGCGCACGATGCCGGCATCTTCCGCCGCGCCGATCTTCCGCGCGGCGCCGTCGTCGCCGGCCCGGCGCTTGTCATCGAGCCGCACCAGACCATCGTCGTCGAGCCCGGCTGGCAGGCCACGATCACCGGCCGCGACCATGTCGTGCTGGCCCGCGTCACGCCCATCGCCCGCAACCACGCGATCGGCACAGAGGCCGACCCGGTGATGCTGGAGGTGTTCAACAACCTGTTCATGTCGATCGCCGAGCAGATGGGGCTGACGCTGCAGAACACGGCGCATTCGGTCAACATCAAGGAGCGGCTCGATTTCTCCTGCGCCGTCTTCGACCATGCCGGCGCCCTGATCGCCAACGCGCCGCATATCCCGGTGCATCTCGGCTCGATGGACCGCTCGGTCGAGACGATCATCGAACTGAACCGGGGCGCGATGCGGCCGGGCGACGTCTATGCGCTGAACGCGCCCTATAATGGCGGCACGCATCTCCCCGACATCACGATCGTCTCGCCGGTCTTCGACGAAGAGGGCCGCGAGATCCTGTTCTTCGTCGCGAGCCGCGGCCACCACGCCGATGTCGGCGGCACGGCGCCCGGCTCGATGACGCCGCGCGCCACCACGGTCGACGAGGAAGGCGTGCTGATCGACAATTTCAAGCTCGTCGACCAGGGCCGTTTCCGCGAGGCGGAACTGGTCACGCTGCTGACCGACCACCCCTACCCCGTCCGCAACCTCGCGCAGAACATCGCCGACCTGAAGGCGCAGATCGCCGCCAACGAGAAGGGCGTGCAGGAACTGCGGAAGATGGTCGAGCATTTCGGGCTCGAAATCGTCACCGCCTATATGGGCCACGTCCAGGACAACGCCGCCGAGAGCGTGCGCCGCGTGCTCGGCCGTCTGAAGGACAGCGAATTCGCGGTCGAGACCGACCAGGGCGCGGTCATCCGGGTGAAGATCACCGTCGACCGCGACAGGCGCGAGGCCGTCGTCGACTTCACCGGGACCTCGCCGCAGCAGGCGACGAATTTCAACGCGCCGGAACCCGTCACCCGGGCGGCCGTGCTCTACGCCTTCCGCGTCATGGTCGAGGGCGACATCCCGATGAATGCCGGCTGCCTGCGGCCGATCCGCATCGTCATTCCCGAGGGCTCGATGCTGGCGCCGCGCTATCCGGCCGCCGTCGTCGCCGGCAATGTCGAGACCAGCCAGCAGGTGACCAACGCGCTGTTCGGCGCCTTCGGCGCGCTCGCCGCGTCTGAGGGCACGATGAACAACCTGACCTTCGGCAACCAGACCTACCAGTATTACGAGACGCTCTGCTCCGGCGCGCCGGCCGGCATCCTCAACGATGGCACCGGCTTCGACGGCGCCGACGGCGTGCATGTGCACATGACCAATTCGCGCCTCACCGACCCCGAGGTGCTGGAGTTCCGCTTCCCCGTGCTGCTGGAGGATTTTCACATCCGCGAGGGTTCCGGCGGGCGTGGAAAATGGTCGGCCGGCGGCGGCACGAAGCGGACGATCCGATTCCTGGAGGCGATGGAATGCGCCATCCTCGCCTCGCACCGCACGGTCGCGCCGCACGGCCTCGACGGCGGCGAGCCCGGCCAGCTCGGCCGGACCGAGGTGCGCCGCAACGACGGCACGATCGAGACGCTAAGAGGCTGCGACCAGACCCTGCTCGCCGCCGGCGAGGCCGTGATCGTCACGACACCCACCGGAGGAGGATTCGGGAGGGCGGGCTGAGACCTTCACCTCTCCCATCGGGAGAGGTGAAAGAGTGCCCCCTACCAGCCTTCCACCACCGTCTTGCCGATCGAGCGGCCGCTTTCGACGAGCTGGTGCACGTCGCGGAGCGTCGCCGCGTTGATCGGCCGGACGCGGTTGGTCAGCGTCGTGCGGACTTTACCCGCCTCGACGAGCCCCGCCACCTCGTTCAGCAGCTTGTGCTGCTCGATCATGTCCGCCGTCTGGTGCACGGGCCGGGTAAACATCGATTCCCAATGGATGCCGACCGCCTTGCCCTTGAACGGCACGATGTCGAGCGTCGCCATGTCGTCGATGACGCCGACATGCCCCTGCGGCGCGACCAGCTTCTGGATCGCCGGCCAGTGGTGAATGGTCTGGGTCAGCGCCAGCACGATGTCGACGGCCGGAATGCCGATCCGCGCCACCTCCTCGTCGAGCGGCTTCCTGTGGTCGACGACGTGATGCGCGCCGAGGCCCTTCACCCAGTCGACGGTCTCGGGCCGCGAGGCGGTGGCGATGACCGTTAGGCCTGTCAGTGCACGGGCGAGCTGGATCGCCATCGAACCGACGCCGCCGGCGCCGCCGACGACCAGCAGCGAGCGCGGGTCCGCGCCCTTGCCCTTCCGCACGCCGATCCGGTCGAACAGCAGCTCATAGGCGGTGATGGTGGTGAGCGGCAGCGCAGCGGCTGCAGCGAAATCGAGCGTCGCCGGCATGCGGCCGACGATGCGCTCGTCGACCAGATGGTATTCGGCATTGGTGCCGGGCCGGTCGATGGTGCCGGCGTAGTAGACGCGGTCACCCGGCTTGAACAGGGTCACCTCGGCGCCGACCGCGTCGACGATGCCGGCGGCGTCGTAGCCGAGCACGCGCGGCGAGTCCGATCCGGCGCGGGCGCGGACCTTGGTATCAACCGGATTGACCGACACCGCCTCGACGCGGACGCGCAGGTCGCGCGGCCCGGGCTCCGGCAGGGGTAGCGTCAGGTCGACGAGCGCATTGGGGTCAGTAGCGGGAAGCGAGGCGGTGAAGGCGATGGCGCGCATGGCGGGCTCCGTTTTCTTGACCCGCATGGCGGGCGGACACCTCGCATTTCAGCCTTATTGATGCCCGGCGCAAGAATGCACAATTTGGGCCCATAGTGACCGTTTGGATACTAATGGGGGAAAGCCATGGGCTCGGACACGCCGGCGAATTACGAGAAATGCGCGGTCGAGACGACGCTGGAGCTGATCGACGGCAAGTGGAAGGGCGTGGTGCTGTTCCATCTGCTCGACGCCACGCTGCGCTTCAATGAGCTGCGCCGTCGCGCGCCCGGCGCCACCCAGCGCGTGCTGACCAAGCAATTGCGCGAGCTCGAGGCCGACGGGCTGGTCATCCGCACCGTCTATGCCGAGGTGCCGCCGCGCGTGGAATATCGCCTGTCGCCGCTGGGCGAGACGCTCCGGCCGATCATCGTGGCGCTGAAAAGCTGGGGCACGGCCTACAAGGAGCGCCAGGTCGGCGAGCGCGCGGCGGCCTGAGCTCCGGCCTGGATGCGGGGTGACGAGCGCCCTGGAGGCTTCGCGTCACCCTCCCGCAGCCATCCCATTCTCCGACGTCATCCCGGGCGGAGACCCGGGATCCATTCAGCCGAGGCGTCGGGAAACGATCCTGGGCAGGATGGATCCCCGCCTTCGCGGGGATGACGGCGCATGGGTAGTGAACGGCTGGTGTCAGGGCTGGGAAGACAAGCCCCCGCCCCTACCGCCCTCACGCCGCGACGGCGAGCGCGCGTTCCAGCTTGTGCCAGTCGGCGGGATCGAGCACCGGCTTGACGCCCATGTCGACGATCGCCGCGAAGACCGGCACCGGCATCGCCGCCTTCATGCCGCCCAGCATGCCGAGCCGCTCGGCCGGGTTCATCGCCGGGATCATGATGCGGATGAACTCCATCATCATGTCGGGATCGACCGAGCCGACGATGTTGCCCTCGATGGTGGCGAGCTCGGCATCGCTGAACAGCCGGTGCAGCAGCGACAGCGTCTCCGTCTCTTCCTCGATCATGTGCTCGAAATCATGCGCCAGGAAGGCCGTGTAGCGCAGATAGAGCGCCCGCAGCAGCGGCGAGCGCGCGGCCGGCGCCGTCGCCTCGATCCGGGCGAGCATCGCCTCGATCGCCTGGAACTCGCGCTCGTGTTCGTCATGGTCATCCGCCAGCCGGGACGACGAACCGACGCTGCGCTTCTCGATCTCGGTGTGGATGTAGGTGTTCTCGTGGGCGAGGTGCTTGCGGCCCAGCGAGATCATCAGCCGCATGTCCCGGATCAGCTGCGCGACGTCGTCGGCGCTCAGCGCGTCGATCGCGCCGAGACGGGTCATCAATTGCCCCTGCGCGCGCCGCAGGCCCTTGTGGATCGATGCATAGAGATTGTAGCGCGTCTCATCGACGTAAACGGCTGTGTGGGCAGTCATCATTGTCTCCTCGAAACCCCAAGAGGGACGGCGGATACAACATGACGTTAGGGCAGGCTGTGACGCAAGTCATAGGCGCGGGTCCAAGCCGGAGCGCCAGGGCCGCTCCCGATGGGGCGCGGAACTAGGGCGCGTAGGAGAGCGGGATGCTGGCCGGCGGCGTGTAGGGGCCGGAGGGCGGCACGGCCGGCGCCTGGCCGGAGAGGACACGGTCGCCCGGATGCGCGCTCTGGCTATCGGGCTGGCCGAGATTGTCGTCCCAGCGATAGGTGAAGGTCCGCTGCTGCATGCTTTCCGGCCCGGGCGCCTGGGGCGCCTGCGGCAGCGTGGCCATCGGCATGTTGGCATAGGGATCGAGCGGCGTCGGCGGCGGCATGTCGAGCTTCGGCCGGCAGTAGTGCGAGCCGCCCTTCTTGCCGTGCCGGGCGAGGTCGATGTGGATGTGGTCCTCGTGCAGGCGGTTCGAGCCCGGTCCCAGCACGGTGGTGAAATAGGTGCAGGCGGTGATCAGCGTCTCGCGCAGGAAGGCCTGCGTCGCCGGATCGCCGCGGCGCCAGTCGTTCTTGACCCGGATGGTGCGGCCATCGGCGAGCCGGAAGCCGGCAACGTCGAAGGCATTGGCATAGGCGTGCTCGGACATCTTGGCGCGGTGCTGGTTGTTGCGGGTCCGGCAGGCATAGGTACCCATGGTCAGGACCTCGGTGACCGGCATGCCGAAGCGCGCCTGCGCGGCGGGCTGCACGCCCTCGCGCACCCAGCGCTCCATCGCCTGGGTCATCATGCAGCCGAGCAGCACGTCGCCGCCCGTCACCGCGACGATGCCCTGCGCGAAGGCGTTGACCTTCAGCGGCTTCTCGATGCCGCAGGTGCCCTTGCCTTCCACTTCCTTGGCGGGTCGCTGGAAATAGGAGGGAACGACGAGCTTTTGCGCGAAACAGGCTCGCTCCGTCGCATCTCGCCAGGTCTCCCTTTCTTCCCCAAGGAAGTTCAGGGCGCACCCGGCGAGCGAGACGAGAGCGAGCACAGACGCGGTACGCAACGCTACGCAACAGAACATGCTGCGAGCATGCGCCCGAAGCTCTTAAGGAAAGGTCAACCATGATTTCGCGGGGACGTTGTGGCCGCCGGCGAGGCGTCGCAACGGTTGCCTTACGATCCCCTACTCGCCCATCGTCTCCAGCGACGCGAAGCCCTCGACCGGCCCGGCCGCCTCGAACGGCGTCGTCACCTCGACGAAGGTGTCGGGATAGAAGCCGTTGAACCGCGTCCGGAGCGACAGCGAATAGGCGCCGATATGGCCGATCTCGATCCAGTCGCCGACGCCGATGTTCTCCGGCAGGTAGAACGGCCGCGACAGGATGTCGACGGAATCGCAGGTCGCGCCGCAGACGCGAAACGGCACCACCGCATCGCCATTGACGCCGCGCCGGCGCCGCGCCGGATCCGGCAGGTGGCGCGCCGGCAGCGTGATCTTGCCGGTCCAGGAATCGGAGAGCGACGACCAGATGCCGTCATTGATGTAGAGCCGCCTTCCCTTCTTCAGAAGCACGCGGACGACGACGGAAAGGCAGCGCGCCACGATCACCCGGCCGGGCTCCGCCACCAGCGGCAGGTCGCCGAAACCCCATTCCTCGGCCTCGCGGACGATGTTGGCGACCAGCGCCCCGGTTTCCGGGCGCACGACTGGCTTGCGCTTGGGGTCGCCGCCATAGGCCGCGGGAAAGCCGCCGCCAATGTCGAGCGCCGCCAGCTCCGCATCGGCCCGCGAGCGCACCCAGGCGGCCGAGGCGAGCGCGCGCTCATAGGTGCCGGTGTCCTCGACCTGGCTGCCGACATGGAAGCAGAGGCCGACCTTGAAGCCGAGCGCGGCGATCCGCTCCACCAGCTCCACGGCATGGCCGGGCGCCGCGCCGAACTTCTTGGAGAGCTCGTAGGCGGCATGGCCGCGCGTGGCGAGGCGGACGAACAGCGTGATCTCTTCGGGATCGAGGTCGAGCGCCCGCACGATGCGCAGGATCTTGGCGATCTCGTCCTCGTGGTCCACGGCGATGACGCGGATGCCATAGGTCTCGAGCGCCAGGCGAATATCGGACTGCGCCTTGACCGGGTGCATGTACAGCAGCTCGGCATCGGGCGCGACGGCGCGGGCGGCGGCGAACTCCGCCGGCGAGGCGACATCGAAACAGTCGATGCCGGCCTCGGCGAGGGTCCTGAGCACCAGCGGCTCGCCATTCGTCTTCACGGCATAGGCCATGCGGCCGGGAAAGGCCTCTTTGAACGCCAGCGCGTCGGCCCGGAGCACCTCGGGCCGAAAGCAGTAGAGCGGCTGGTCCGGACGGAGCTTGTAGGCTGCGTCGCGGGCGGTCTCGAAGCGATCCATCGTCCTGACCCGTCTGACCGTGGCGAGGCGAGGCTATCAGCGCCGCGCCATCGCGAAAACCCTGCCGATCCAATGCGAGCGGAGCCGGCCGGTTGCAGACGTCAGCCGGTCGGTTCCTGCGAGACGGGGATGTTGGCGAGGAAGGCGGCGCCGTGCCGGGCCCGCAGGAAGCGCAGCGTGCGGGCGACGTCCTCGGCGGTCAGTGCCTCATAGGCCCGCACCAGCGTCTCGACCGTCTCGCTCCCCTGCCCGTGCCGGCGGCCGCGAATGGCGGCGATGGCGGCGAAGGTCTCGACCGAGACACCGGCCGCCTTGCAGAGCACCGCGAGCGGCATGGTGTCCGGCTTGGCGATCATCCGGCGGACCATGTCGACCGGCAGGCCGGCGAAGGCGGCAAGCAGGCCGGCGACCTCGAGCATGCGGGCGCCCGAGGCGACGGTGGCGATGACGGTGGCGACCGGGCTGGAGCCTGAGTCGACGCTGTCCGGCTCCGGCGGCGGGCACGGGGCGGCCGGCAGCGGAATGATGG
>JAEWAD010000325.1 GCA_023391905.1 Pseudomonadota bacterium
GGCGAACCCTGATGGTCCGCCGGCCCGGCACATCACTCGGAGGGCGGAACCGGAGGGGTCGCACCCTGCGGCAGCGGCTCTTCCAGCCACTTGGTCACCATTTCAGGCTTTGCATCCCAGGGAGCGGCATCGGCCAGATTGTCCTTGGTGATCACCTGGGTCGGAGCGTAGTAGAACTGGCCCGGCTTGACCGTGCCGTCGATGACGCCGAGCAGCAGGCGCAGCGCATGGACCGAGGCGATCGACGGCGGGTTGCTGCCGGTCAGGGTCATCTGGCCCTTCTCGATCAGCTCGACGCCATAGGGCGCACCGTTGTTGCCGCCGATCAGGATCTCGCCGGTCTTGCCGGCGCGGTCGATGGCGATCGCGACGCCGACGGCCATGTCGTCATTGGCGGCATAGATCGCCTTGACGTTCGGATGGGCGGTCAGGATCTGCGAGGCGGCGTCCATGGCCTTCTGGCGGTCCCAGTCGGCGGCCATGTCCGCCACGGAGACAGCCTTGGAGCCGGACTTCGCCATGCCGTTCTTGAACGACTGGGCGAAGGCTTCCGCGTCGCCGCGGCCGAGCTTGCCGGTGATGGTGGCGTATTCGCCCTCCGGCAGCAGCTTGCCGATCGCCTCGCCGACGGGCTCGCCGAACCGGAAGAGGTCGATCTGCATGATGCCGGCCGAATCCGCCAGGATCGACTCGTCATAGCCGTACTGGAAGAAGATCGGCACGCCGGCCTTCTTGGCCTGCGCGATGGCGGCCTTCTCCGACGACAGCGACACGGCGTAGATCAGGATGCCGTCGACGCCCTTGGTGATGGCGTCCTGGACGTTGGCGAGTTCCTGCGTCGGGTCGTTATTGGCCGAATAGGTGATCAGCTTGACGCCGAGCTTGTCGGCCGCGGCCTGAGCCGCGTTCATGCCGTACTGGTAGTACGGATCCGGACCGCCGCGCATGAAGGCGATGGTCTTCTCCGCCGCCTGCGCCAGGCCCGGCGCCACCAGCGCGGTTCCGAGCGCCAGCAGCGCAAGGGCTCTCCTCGTAATCATCATTGCTCGTCTCCTCCGTTGACCAAGGCTCTGAAGCGGCGTTCCGGTTAGGTCTTTTTCTGCAGAAGGACTGCCGCCGTTATGATCAATCCCAGCACGGCGCTCTGGAAGTTCGCGCCGACTCCGAGAAGGTTCATGCTGTTGCTCACCAGGCCCAGCAGCAGGACGCCGCCGAGCGTGCCGATGACCGTGCCGCGCCCGCCGATCAGCGGCGTGCCGCCGATGACGACGGCCGCGATGGCGCGGAGTTCGTAGCCGGTGCCCATGCTGGGCAGGCCGGAATCGAGGATGCCGGTGAGGATCACGCCCGCGGCGCCGACGAACAGGCCGCTCAGCGCATAGAGCGCGATCTTGATGCGCCGGACCGGGATGCCGGAAAGTCGCGCCGCCTCCTCGTTGCCGCCGATGGCGAAGGCATAGCGGCCGAGCGTGGTGAAGCGCAGGATCAGGAACATGGCGAGGATCGAGACGATCATCGCGTAGACGGGCCACGGCACACCGAGGAAATCGCCGAGCCCGAAGACGTCGAACAGCTTGCCCGTTCCGTTGATCGGGCTGCCGCCGGACATCAGGATGGCGACGCCCTGCAGGAACGTCATCGTGCCGAGCGTGATGATGAACGGCGTGGCGCGGTTGGTGGCGACCAGCATGCCGTTGATCGTGCCGACCACGACGCCGGCCGCGACGCCGGCCAGGATGCCGAGCGTGACCGAGCCGGTCGACATGATGGTGAGCGCCGTGGCGAGGCCGGCGACCGAAAGCGCCGCGCCGACCGAGAGGTCGAGACCGCCGGCGATCAGCAGGATGGTCTGGCCGGACGCCACGATGCCGAGCGCCGAGACCTGGAACAGGATGTTCATCAGGTTGTTGACGGACAGGAAGCGCGGATTGCCGATCGCCGTGACCACGACGATCAGCAGCAGGACGATCAGCAGGGTGTAGCGGCCGATGTCGAGCGTCCGGAGTCCGCCGGGCTTGCGGCTTGCCTGCGCGACGGTGGCGGCGGGAGAGGACATCAGTTCAGGCTCCGGGTGCTTTGAGTCTGGATGGCGGCCAGCAGCTGCTGGGGATCGAGGCCTTCGGGCGACAGCGACTGTTCGACCCGGCCGCCGCGCAGGACGAGGATCCGGTCGGCGAGCGCGATCAGTTCCTCGAGGTCGGTCGAGACGAAGACGATGGTCGCGCCCTTGGCCGCGAGATGGCGCAAATGGTCGTGGATCTGGCGCTGCGACTCGACGTCGACGCCCTGGGTCGGCTCCTCGAGCACGAACAGCTGGCCGTCGGCGAAGATGGCGCGGCCGAGCAGCGCCTTGCGCTGGTTGCCGCCGCTCAGGAAGCGGACCTCGCGGCTCGGCGCGCGCGGATTGAGATCGAGCCGCTCGGACATGGCCGTCGCCACGCCGGTCTCCTTGGCGAGCTTCAGCCAACCCAGCTTCGACAGCGAGCGCAGCGCCGCGAGCGAGATGTTCTTGGCGATCGACAGGCTCATCACCAGGCCACGGCCGCGCATGTCCTCGGGGATGAAGAGGACGCCACGGGCGATCGCCTCGCGGACGGCGCGCGGCGCATAGGCCTGGCCGCCCAGCGTCATCGCGCCGGAGAGATGCTTGTGATCGAGACCGCCGATCACGGCGGCCAGCGCGTTGGCGCCGCCGCCGATCAGGCCAGTCAGGCCGACGATCTCGCCCTTGGCGACTTCCAGCGAAACACGATCGAGGCCGCCCTCGCTGGAAACACCGTCCATGACCAGGAACGGCTCGGCACGCGGACGCTCGAGCCGACGCGGCTCGACCGCGTCCAGCGTGCGGCCGACGATCATCGCGATCAGGCCTTCCTTGTCCGCGGCGCCCTTGCCGTCGACCAGCGCCACCTTGCGGCCGTTGCGCAGCACGGTGATGCGGTCGGAAATCGCCAGCACCTCGTCGAGGTGATGCGAGACATAGACGATCGCCATGCCCTGGCGGGCGAGGTCGCGGATCAGGTTGAACAGGAACTCGGCCTGCGCCTTGTTGAGCGCCGCCGTCGGTTCGTCGAGCAAGAGCACATGCGCCTTCTCGCGCACCGCCTTGGCGATCGCGACCTGCTGGCGGTCGGCGATGTCGAGATCGCCGAGACGCGTGCCGACCGGCAGGTTGAGGCCGAGCCGGGCGAGCAGCTCGCTCGCCTGCCGGGCCATCGCCTTCTCGTCGATGATGCCGAGCGCCATGCGGGGCTCGGCGCCGAGGAAGATGTTGGCCGCGACGGAGAGGTCGAGATGCAGTTCCGGATTCTGGTAGACGATGGCGATGCCGGCGGCCCGGCCCTCGGCCGGATTGAGCGCCTTGAACGCCTTGCCGCCGACAATGATGTCGCCGCTGTCGGGCGGTTGCGCGCCCGACAGGATCTTCATGAAGGTGGACTTGCCGGCGCCGTTCTTGCCGACCAGCCCGTGCACTTCGCCACGCGCGACCTCGAAATGGATGTCGTCGAGGGCGCGCTGGCCAAGAAAGCTCTTGGTCACGCCCTGGACCTGGATCGCAAGTGGGGTTTCCGACTGCATCGCCGTTCCGCCGTTCAGCTCTTGACCGCTTCCCAGCGGCCGGACTTGGCCGAGGCGAGCACCGCGTCGGTGACGTAGTCGGTCTTGAGGGCGTCGCGGAAGGTCGGCGCGGCCGGCGTGCCGGAAGCAAGACCGTCGAGGAAATCCGCCGCCTGATGGATGAAGCTGTGCTCGTAGCCGATCTGCAGGCCCGGCACCCACCAATGGCCCATATAGGGGTGGTCGCCATCGGTGATGTGGATCGAGCGCCAGCCGCGCAGATGGCCGTCGTCGCCATGATCGAAGAACTGCAGCCGGTGCAAATCGTGCAGGTCCCAGGCGATCGAGCCCTTCTCGCCATTGATCTCCAGCGTATAGAGCGCCTTGTGGCCGCGGGCGTAGCGGGTCGCCTCGAAGGTTGCGAGCGAGCCGTTCTCGAAGCGGGCGAGGAAGGCGCTGGCGTCGTCGATCTTGACGTCCTCGACCTTGCCGCTGACCGCATGCGAGCGCTGCTTGACGAAGGTCTCGGTCGCCGCCGTGACGCTGTCGATGCCGCCGTTCAGCCAGAGCGCGGTGTCGATGCAGTGCGCCAACAGATCGCCGGTGACACCGCTGCCGGCGACGCTGGCGTCGAGGCGCCAGGTGCCCATGCCGCCCTGCGGCACGTCGGCGGAGATCGTCCAGTCCTGCAGGAACTTGGCGCGATAGTGGAAGATGCGGCCGAGCCGACCCTCGTCGATCATCTGCTTGGCGAGCGTCACCGCCGGCACGCGGCGATAATTGTACCAGACCATGTTGGCGACGCCGGCCGCCTCGACGGCGGCGACCATCTTCTCGGCTTCGGCGGCGTTGCGGCCGAGCGGCTTCTCGCACATCACCATCTTGCCCGCCTCAGCCGCCGCGATGGCGATCTCGGCATGGGTGTCGTTCGGGCTGGCGATATCGATCAGGTCGATATCCTTGCGCTCGATCAGCTTGCGCCAGTCGCTCTCGGAGCTCTCATAGCCCCAGTTCTCGGCGAAGTCGGCGGCGCCCTTGGCATTGCGGGTGGCGATCGCCTTCAGGACCGGCTCGTATTCACTGTTGAAGAACTGGCCGACCTGGCGGAAGGCGTTGGAATGGGTGCGGCCCATGAAGCCGGCGCCGACCAGGCCGATATTGAGCTTTTTCTTGGTCATTTCAGAATTTCCCCGGAACCGTTATTCGCGCCAGCCGTGGGCGTCGCGCACCTTGATCATCGCGCCCAGAACGTCGTTCCAGGTCTGCTGCGCCGTCATCACGGCGTTCGGGAACATGCAGCCGTCCCAGGCGATGTGGCGCATCTTCTTGGTCAGGTTGCCCGCACCGTCGCGCAGCCAGTAGCCGGCGTGCTTGGTGACATCGAGCTTGCCGTTCGGGTCGTTGACCTGGACGTGGCGGCCGGTCTTCTCATGATCGCCCGAGCCGAACACGGAGCCGTCGTTCTGGGCGACGTGGAAATCATAGGTCCAGGGACGGAGCGCGTCGGCGACCTTCCTGTAGGCCGCGTCAAGGACCGAGCGGTCCTTCCAGTCATAGCCCTCGGGGAGCAGGCGATCCTTCTCGGCGTTGTAGCCGAGGACGAAGAGCATCGAATGCGCCATGTCGGCCTGGTAGCCGACGATTCCGGGCATGCCGACTTCCTCGAGCAGACGGACATTCTCGCGCCAGGAGTGCATGCCGCCCCAGCAGATCTCCCCTTCGGCGACGATGAACTCGCCGTGGTCCTGCGCGATCTTGCCAGCCTCGCGGAAGGTCTCGGCGATCAGCCTGGTGTTGTTCTCCGGGTCCTTGTCCCAGGCTTCCACGCCGGTGGAGCTATCGACGCGGACGCCGCCGGTGGGGCGGATGCCTAGCTCGCGCATCTGCTTGCCGATGACGCAGGCCTTGCGCACCTGGGTGAGGAAGCGCTTGCGCTCTTCGGC
>JAEWAD010000343.1 GCA_023391905.1 Pseudomonadota bacterium
CTTGCGGCCGGCATGGCCGAGCTGGACGCCGAAGACGGCGCCGGGCGCGGCGACCCGGCGGGCCGGCGCCAGCGCCCGCCCCATGGCGGCCTCGTTGGCGTCGGAATAGAGGCCGGTGCAGTTCATCGAGATGCGGCCGCGCCGCTCCACGCCCGTCGCCTCGAAGGTGATCATGCCGGCGCCCGACATGGCGAGTGACATCCAGTGCTGGATATGCCAGTCGGTCGCCGAGCCGTCATCGGCGGAATACATGCACATCGGCGCGACGGCGATGCGGTTCGGAAGGGTGAAATCGCCCAACCGAATGGGCGTGAAGAGCGCGGAGGACATCGATCATTCCATTACAGTGGCGGGAAGGACCATCCGCCACGGCGGGCGAGGTCCGGCAGGTGGGGTGCGGGAGCGGCTGGCGCCGCTCGCCGGTCTTCAGCGCGCCGTGTCGAGGCGACGGGCCGACGAAGCGTTGACCCGCCACCAGCCGGCGATGGCCTTGCGCGGGCGATGCGTGGGCAAAACCTCGTGCGGGATCTCCTCCGACATCATCAGGACCACGCGGCCGGCCTGCGGCACGATTTCCGCCACCGGCTCGCCATGCTCCTCCAGTCCGGACCAGATCCGGAGCGCACCACCATAGTCCGCCTGCCAGCCTTCATCGAGATAGACGACGAGGGAAACGACCCGGTTCTTCGCGCCGGCCAGGCTGTCGAGGTGGCGGCCATAAAAGCCGCCGGTCGGATAGGCGATGAAATTGCACTCAAAGTCGAACAGGCCGAGAAACAGCCGCCGGTTGATCGCGATGCGCAGAAGCTCCGCCACCGCCAGGAAGCGGCGCTCCGACTCCGTGCTGCCATCGAACCAGCGGATCGCGGCGCGCCGGATGTCGGCATCCTGGCGCCGGCCGGCCTCGCGGCCGACGGCCGCCATCGTCATCGCACCAAAACTCTCCATCGCACCGAGATCGGCGGCGAGAGCCTTGATGAGCGCCGGGTCGAACATATTGTCGACGACGGCATAACCATTGTCCGCCAGCGACGCGATCAACGCGTCGCTGGCGGAACTGTCGAAATCATCGGTCTCCACCAACACTTCCGTCACTGGGCAGTCACTCCGGTTCCAATCGGGCAGGAAACGCCCGTCCCCCCGAGGCCGCAATAGCCTCCCGGGTTCTTGGCGAGGTATTGCTGGTGATCCTCTTCGGCGAAATAGAAGGGCGGCCGATCAAGGATCTCGGTCGTGATCGCGCCATGGCCGCGCGCCGCGAGCGCCTGCTGATAGGCATCCCGGGCCGCCTCGGCCTGACGCCGTTCGCCGGCATCGGCGACATAGATGCCGGACCGGTACTGCGTGCCGACGTCGTTGCCCTGGCGCATGCCCTGGGTCGGATCGTGGCTCTCGAAGAAGACCCTGAGCAGGTCGTCATAGGAGACGATGGCCGGGTCGTAGGCGACGAGCACCACCTCGTTGTGGCCGGTCATGCCGGTGCAGACCTCGCCATAGGTCGGGTTCGGCGTCGTGCCGGCGGCATAGCCGACGGCGGTCGCGAAGACGCCCTTGGTCTGCCAGAACTTGCGCTCGGCGCCCCAGAAGCAGCCGAGACCGAACAGCGCCGTGCGGATTCCTTCCGGATAGGGCCCGGCGATCGGATGGCCGTTGACGAAATGCTCGCCCGGCGTCGTGATCGGCTGGGCTCGGCCGGGGAGCGCCTCGCCCGGCTCCGGCATGCGCGCCTTGCGCGCGAAGAGGTCGAGGAGATTCATGGCTTGTCTCCTTTGGCTGAGGGGATGTCAGGCGGCGATGGAGCGGTAGCGACGACGGCGACCGACCAGGAGCAGGAAGGCGCCGAGCCCGCCCAGGACGAACCAGATCGGCAGCGTCAGCAGGAACTCGACGACCGGCGACCACACCCACGGGCCGACATAGGCCTCGACATGGCTGGCGACGAAGCCCTGGAACGCGGTCAGGCTGCCGGGATCAAAGGAAAACCACGCCTGGCCGAGCGGGGTGACCGTCAGCGACGAGGCGGCGATCGTCTTCGTGCCGTCGACGACGAGCCCGACCACGGCGCCGGCAAGGGCGAAGAGGCCGAGAAGGCGGACGAAGAGCGTGAACATGCGAGGATCCCTCGCCGCGCGCCGCCCGGCCGGGTTGCCGTCGGGGCGCGACTGGCCAAGAGATAGTGGCTCGGCGCGCATTCGGCAATGCGGCGTGCCGCAGCGACACGCCCCGTGATCCACCGCCATCTCCGCCCGATTGCGACGGAAGCCTTGCGGCCGGCCATCGCTTCGTGATACCGCACGGCCTGTCCTGAGCAGCGCGTGGCGACCAGCCGAATTCCGACGCTGTCAAAGGAACCGGACGCGATGCGTGCCGGTACGGAGGGGTGGCCGAGTGGTTGAAGGCGCACGCCTGGAAAGTGTGTATACGGGCAACCGTATCGCGGGTTCGAATCCCGCTCCCTCCGCCATCAACTAGCCGATTCATCGATATTCTCTGTCCATCCCCGACGAGCCGACATGGGCTCGGCTATTCCGCGGCCCTATCCACCTGCAAGCGGGCGTCGGCCGGAGCTTTGCCGTCTGATATCGGCTGCCGACCTGACGGAACACGGGTGGCGCACGAACTCGCCATGCCCTCCTCGATCACGCCCGCCCTCCGCCCCCACGGATCACAAGATTTGAACGGGCGTCATCACGATTTGGATTAAAATCCGTCTCGCCCATTGCCGATGCTGGGAGGAAATAACCATGGCGACGCAATCTAGATGGCGCTTGTCTGGCGACTATTTCGAGAACTGCAACTGCGACGTCGTGTGTCCGTGCCTGGTGTCGACCTCCGCGCCGATGACAGCGCGGCCGAGCCAGGGCGTCTGCGACGTGGTCCTGATCTTTCATATCGACAAGGGAAACTATGACCAGACATCGCTCGACGGGCTCAATGTTGTCGTGATCGCTCACGCGCCAGGCCCGATGGGAGAAGGCAACTGGACGCTGGCGGCCTATATCGACGAGCGCGCCGACGACAAGCAGACCCAGGCGCTCGGCGCGATTTTCGGCGGAGCCGAAGGCGGCCCCATGGCCGCGTTCGTGCCGCTTGTCGGCAAGCATCTTGGCGCGAAGAAGGTGCCGATCACCTTCACCGTGGATGGGAATACGCGCTCGGCGGAAATTCCCGGGATTCTGCACATGACCGTGGACCCGCTGCCGACCATGCACCCGAGCGGCGTGATTTGGGGCGCGATCGGCCATCCCGTCGCTCCCGACCGGCTGGCCTTCGGCGTTGGCCACGAGGGCAACACCTTCGCCGACCACGGCATGCGGTGGGACAACTCCGGCAGGAACGCGCACTACGCGCCGATCAGCTGGTCGAACTAGCGGCTCGGCTGCCATGCCGCGCGCCCCGACCGCTTGGCTTTCGACGCAGCGCGCCATCATCGCGGGGCTGCTGATCGCGCTTGCAGCCGCCGCTTGGGCGCTGCTGGTCTGGCAGACCGGGAACACGGGCGCCGACATGGCGATGACCTCGCCGACGATGGGAATGCGCGCGCCGCTGTTCCTTGCGATCTGGATGGTCATGATGGTGGCGATGATGTTTCCTGCCGCTGCGCCGATGATCCTCGCTTTTCATACGGTGCAGCTGCGCCGGCGCCAGCACGGCGGAGCGTTTGTCGCGACCTGGATATTTGTGGCAGGCTATCTGCTGGTATGGGCACTATCGGGCGTTGTCGCCTATGCAGGCGCCCTTGCCGCCGAGACGATCGCGGCTCGGGCGGCGCTTTCGCCGGGCGCCGCCGGACGGATCGGCGGGGCCCTGCTGCTGATGGCTGGCCTCTACCAGCTTTCGCCGTTGAAGGATCTCTGCCTTTCAAAGTGCCGCACGCCGATCGGCTTCATCATGACCTCGTGGCGCGACGGAGCAGCCGGCGCTTTGAACATGGGGATGCGCCACGGTGCCTGGTGTCTCGGGTGCTGCTGGCTCCTGTTTGTTGTCCTGTTCCCGCTGGGCATCATGAACATCAGCGCGATGGCGGCCGTCACGCTCGTGATCTGCGCCGAAAAAATGCTGCCGTGGGGACATGCGGTCGCCCGCCTGGCCGCGGCCGCTCTGATCGCCTATGGCGCCGCGGCGCTCGTCTGGCCGGAGGTCTTGCCCACCTTCTTGCCCACCTTCATGGCAGGCGACGGCATGGCACCCGCTCACGACGCCGGGACGATGGAGATGCCCGGCATGTCGATGCCCGCTCCCTCCGGCCGCTAGTCGCCTCCGGTACGATTTCCTGCGGCATGCGAGCGGCGACCTGTCGTGCGCACCGCCATCCAGGTGGCGACGGTCCAGGGCCACGGAGCCATCACCGCACCTGTTCGGCACGGCCCGCTCCAAGGCCCAACAGCCCCATCGCGAGGGATACCCCGACGCAGACGAGAAGCGGAATGGTCCACGAACCCGCGACGTCGTGGACATATCCGATGGCGGGCGGCGCACCGGCGGCAACGAGATAGCCGACGGTCTGGGCCATCGCCGACAAGGTCGCGGCTTGCCTTGAATTCGCGGCCCTGAGGCTGATGAAGGCCAGCCCGAGGATGAAGGTCGCCCCCGCGCCCACTCCGAACATGGCCGCCCACAGCATCCCCCATGCCGGCTGCAGCGTGAGGCCAAGGAGGGACATGGCCGTGATGACGGCAACCCCCAGCGCAAGGCCTCTCTGGTCTGTCGTCCGGCTGACGAGCGGCCCCAGGAACAATCCGGGCAGCGCCGTGGCGAGTTGGGATACGCCGTGCAGCGAACCGGCTGCCGCCGGCGAATAGCCGGCCTCGGTGAGGATGGCGGGCAGCCACGTGACGATGACGTAGTAGACGAGCGAATTCAGCCCGAAGAAGAAAGTGACCTGCCAGGCGAGCGCCGAATGCCAGACCTTTCCTCCGTGAGGCGGCGTCGGCGTCGCCGACGTCGGCGCGCTGCGACCCGACAATTGCGGAACCCAGGCGGCCATCGCAACCAGTGGAAAGACCAGGAACGCTCCGAGCGCCCCGTTCCAACCCCACCCCGGCATGCTGGCGATGGGAACGGCCGCAGCGGAAGCGAGGGAAGCGACCACGCCCGCGGTTAGCGCGTAGGCGCTCGTGAGAACCGCGATCCGCGCCGGGAAGTCCCGCTTGATCAGGCTGGGAAGCAAGACGTTCGCGATGGCGATTCCCATGCCGATGACGGCCGTTCCGAGAAACAGCGTCCACTCCGCTCCCCAGGAGCGCACGAGAATGCCGGCGGCGGTCAGGAGCAGCGAGATGAACAGGCTCCGCTCGAGGCCATATTCCCGGGCGAGCAACACGCAGAACGGCGACGCGCCGGCAAAGACCAGCAGCGGCAAGGTCGTGAGGGCGCCGGCCTCCGCCGTTCCCAGCGAGAAGGCGTCCCGGATGTCCGCGAGCAGAGGGGCCACCCCGGTGATGGGGGCTCTCAAGCTGGCCGCGATCAAGATCACGCCAACGATCAGTAGTATGGGCCGATTGACGGCCGGATTGCGCCTTGTCGACATTTCACCAGCTTTCCAAGGAGGATGCTGGCATTTAGCCGAATGGACGCGCGCCTGAATTTCGATATTATGTCAGATAATATCGAAAATTGGCCAATCCCATGATCCAGCTCAAGTCGGCTATCTACGCCTATGCCCCAGACGGGTCCCCTCTGCCTGCCGTGGCCCTGCGGCTGGATTTCCGGGACTACGAAGCGGAGATCCCGCCCCACAGCCACCGCAAGGGTCAACTCGTGCTCGCGCTTCATGGGGCGGTAACGTGCACCGCGGCCAAGGCGCTCTGGATCGTGCCGCCCAATTGCGGGATCTGGATCCCTGGGGGGATCGAGCACAGCAACATGGCGACCGCCAACGCTCGCCTTTCCTATCTGTTCGTCGAGCCGGACGCCGCGAAGCTGCCCGCCGAATGTTGCATTCTGTCGATCACGCCCTTGGTGAGGGAACTCATCGAGCGGCTGTCGGAATATGGCGACCGGTACGATCCCGACGGCCACGCCGGGCGCCTCGCGCACGTGCTGCTCGAGGAACTCGGCACGATGCCCCAGGAACAGCTCCGCCTCACGGTTTCAGATCACCCCAAGATCACCATGCTCGCCCACGCTCTTGCCGCCGATCCGGGCGACCGCGCCAAGCTGGGGGACTGGGCAAGGAGGCTGGCGCTCAGCGAACGTTCGCTTTCGAGGCTGATCGAGCACGAAACCGGGCTTTCCTTCGGCCGATGGCGCCAGCAACTCCATCTCCTCGTCGCGCTCAGGGAGCTGGCGGCCGGCGGCTCGGTCCAGGGCGTCTCCCAGCTGCTGGGCTATGAATCCGTCACCGCCTTCATCACCATGTTCAAGAAATCATTGGGCCAGACCCCGGCCAAGTATGTTTCGCAGCGCGAGCATGGCGAAGGGTGGATGCGATTCACGGGTGGACCAGGCCCGTCCCCCTAGCCGGATGGGCCGCTTTCCGGCGTCCCAGGGGCCGGCGAGCGGGACGCCCCGCCGTCGCGCTCCTCCGCCTTCGGCCGCATATCCGGCCATCATCCAGCCCGCCCGATCCGCCGAATCCGCGCGGGCGGAGCGCCGCTTGCATTTCGATATCGATCTGATCAGGTTGCGGTTGCACGCGCCCGCACCGATGCGCGAAATCCCACATTCAACCAGCCATCAGGGCGGCCGAATTGACCCACAAGCTCCCTTCCCTGTCCGAGATCACCACCGCGACGGTCCCCAGCTATGACCGCGCCGCGCTCCGCGCCGGCATCCTGCATTTCGGCCTCGGCAATTTCCATCGCGCGCACCAGGCGGTCTATCTGAACGACCTGTTCCAGCGCGGCGAGGGCCACGACTGGGCGATCGTCGGCGCCAGCGTGCGCGACGCGGACAAGCCGATCCAGGAAAAGCTGAAGGGCCAGGACTGGCTGAGCACCGTGGTCGAACAGGAAGCCGACCGCGCCAGCGCCACCATCACCGGCGCGATGATCGACTACATCACCCCGGGCGACACCGAAACGATCCTGGCGCGCCTCGGCGATCCGGCGGTCCGCATCGTCTCGCTGACCATCACCGAGGGCGGCTACTACATCGATCCGGCGACGCAGGCCTTCGACGCCAGCCATCCCGACATCGTCCACGATGCCGCCCATCCCGAGGCGCCGCGCACCCCCTTCGGGCTGATCCTGGCCGGCCTCGTCCATCGCCGCGACAACGGCATCGCGCCGTTCACCGTGATGAGCTGCGACAACATCCCGGGCAACGGCCACGTCACCGCCAATGCCGTCGCCGGGCTGGCCGAGAAGATCGATCCGGCGCTGGCGCAATGGGTGCGCGAGACCGTCGCCTTCCCGAACAGCATGGTCGACCGCATCACCCCGGCCACGACGGAGCGCGAGCGCGACATCCTCGCCCGCGACTTCGACATCGACGATGCCTGGCCGGTGTTCTGCGAGAGCTTCCGGCAATGGGTTCTGGAGGACCACTTCCCCGCCGGCCGGCCCCCGCTCGAAGCGGTCGGCGTGCAGTTCGTGCCCGACGTGGCGCCCTACGAGCACATGAAGATCCGCATCCTGAACGGCGGCCACGCGACCATCGCCTATCCGGCGAGCCTGCTCGGCATCCACTTCGTGCACGAGGCGATGGAAGACGAGCAGATCGCGCGCTTCCTGGCCAAGGTCGAGACCGACGACATCATCCCCATCGTCCCGCCGGTGCCGGACACCGACCTCGGGGCCTATTTCGCGCTCTGCCAGCGCCGCTTCGGCAATCCGAAGATCGGCGACACCAACCGCCGCCTCGCCCATGATGGCGCCAACCGCCAGCCGAAGTTCATCATCCCCTCGGCGGCGGACAGCCTCGCCGCCGGTCGCGACGCCCTCGGCCTCGCGCTCGTCAGCGCGCTCTGGTGCCGTTACTGCTTCGGCACGACGGACGCCGGCGCCCCGGTCGAGCCCAACGATCCGAGCTGGGAGCGCCTGAACGCCACCGCCAGGCAGGCGAAGGACGACCCGCGGGCCTGGCTGGCGATGCGCGACATCTATGGCGATCTCGGCAGCAACGAGCGCTTCGCCGCCGGATTTGCGCGCGCGCTGGACAGCCTCTGGACGAATGGCGTGCGGGCGACGCTCGAGCGCTACCTCGCCGGCAGCCTGTAGCCATACGGGGGCGTCGAGCGGCGCCCCCGCTTCGTCCGCCGCCAGGAGCCTGGCGGCGTCAGTTCTCGGATTTTCCGGTTTCCGCCTTCTCGCGGGCGATGCGGGCGCGGCGCACGGCGCGGCGGGCCTCGATCTCTTCCGGCGTGCTGACATGCGGCGGCGGGAGGGTGGCCGCAGCCCGCGCCAGCGCCTCGGCAGCGTCGACGTCGACGCCGTCGGCGATCAGGGCGGCCTTGAGTTCGTC
>JAEWAD010000027.1 GCA_023391905.1 Pseudomonadota bacterium
AGGTGATGCAGGACCGGCATGTCGAAGTTTGCGGCGTAGCTGAAGGCCGCCCGCAGCACGCCGCTCGACTGGATGGAGTGCCGCCCGTCGGTGAAGCAGACGGCACCGGCCTCCCTGAGCAGGCCGAACTCGGTGATTTCCTTGCCCTCAAGGCTCCGGGTGATGGCCGCTGCCGGGAGGACGCGGACTTTGCACGTCGCCTGCGCGCGGCGCATGAGGTAGTCGATCAGCGCGCCGTCGTCGATCACCGGCTGGGTGTCGGGCATGGCCACGAAGCTCGTGACCCCGCCCGCGGCGGCGGCTTCGCCGGCGGTCGCCAGCGTCTCGCGGTATTCGCGGCCGGGTTCGCCCGTGAACACCCGCATGTCGATGAGTCCCGGAGCGAGCACAAGACCCTTGGCATCGACGCGGGCTGCGCCTTCGGGCACGCCCGGGGCCGGTCCCGATTCGATCCCCGTGATGCGCCCGTCCTCGATCCTGAGCACGCCCACTTCGTCGCGCCCCGACGCCGGGTCGACGATCCGCGCGTTCTCGACGACCAGCTGGCTCATTGGGCCACCTGCGAGGCGTCGGCGAGCAGCGCGTCGAGCACTGCCATGCGCACGGCGACACCCATCTCCACCTGGTCGGTGATGACGGACCGCGATCCGTCGGCGATTGCGGGATCGATCTCGACGCCGCGGTTCATCGGTCCCGGATGCATGACGATGGCGTCGGGCTTGGCGAGCGCGAGTTTCTCGGCGTCGAGCCCGTAGAAGCGGTAGAACTCGCGCGCCGATGGCACCAGACGTCCGTTGGCGCGCTCGTGCTGGAGCCGCAGCATCATCACGACATCGGCGCCATCGAGGCCCGCGCGCATGTCGGTGAAGACCTCCGTTGCGAGGTTCTCGATGCCCTTGGGCAGCAGCGTCCGTGGGGCGATCGCCCGTGTGCGCACCTGCATCGCCCCCAGAAGCAGCAGGTTCGATCGGGCCACGCGCGAATTGGCGATATCGCCGCAGATGGCGACCGTCAGACCCGCGCGCCGGCCCTTGTGCTGCCGGATGGTCAGCGCATCGAGCAGCGCCTGGGTCGGGTGCTCATGCGCGCCGTCGCCGGCGTTGATCACCGAACAGCCGACCTTCTGCGCGAGCAGATGCACGGCGCCGGCGGCGTGGTGGCGCACGACCAGGATGTCGGGGTTCATGGCGTTCAGCGTCATCGCCGTGTCGATGAGCGTCTCGCCCTTCTTCACCGAGGACGAGCCGACCGACATGTTCATGACGTCGGCGCCGAGGCGCTTGCCGGCGAGCTCGAACGAGGACTGCGTCCGGGTCGAAGCCTCGAAGAACAGGTTGATCTGGGTGCGTCCGCGCAGGACGGACTTCTTCTTCTCGACCTGTCGGCTGACTTCGACGGCCTGTTCGGCCAGATCGAGAAGGGCGGTGATCTCCTCAGGCAGGAGACCTTCGATGCCGAGCAGGTGGCGATGCGCGAACACTGCGGCGGGACTGGCTTTGAGCGCGTTCATTTGAAGCGATCCCTATATTGAGAATCACCCCGGGGGACAAGGCCGCCCGACCGGTTCGATCACTTTTGTCATGCGGCATAGCCGCCCTCGGCGCCAGCCGCTTTCGACCACCGCCGGCCCGCCCGCGCGGTGGATTGCCGCGTCGGCTTGTACCACGAGACCCAGTCGCGATATCAACCGCGTCAAGGAGATGCGGATGAACGAGTGGATCAGCAGTTCGGAGCAGGCGGCGCGGCCCAAGCGTTCCTTGTGGCAGGCGATGTCGCGCGGCTTCCTGTGCCGCTGCCCCGCCTGTGGCGAAGGGCGCCTGTTCAACGGCTACCTGGCGGTGGTCGATGCCTGCCCTTCCTGCGGCGAGGACCTCTCGCACCAGCGCGCCGATGACGCCCCGCCCTATTTCACCATCACCATCGTCGCCCACATCGTCGTGCCGGCGATGCTGATGGTCGAGATGGCCTGGCACCTCTCCAACGTGACGCATCTGGCGATCTGGCTGCCGCTGACGGCAGTGCTGACCATCGGCCTGCTGCGCCCGATCAAGGGCTCCGTCGTCGGCCTGCAATGGGCGATGTACATGCACGGCTTCGACCCGGACGGCGACCCGGACGAACACGGACTGGCGCCGCGCGGCTGAGCCGGCCCTCGACCGCGACGGAAGCAGCGTCTAGAACGGCGCCCGTCGCGGGTGGATGCTGCGCATCCATCCCATACCCAGTTCCGCATACAGTACCCGAGGCGAATCGATGACCATGCCCCCCGAGCGACGGACCGATGGTGGCGGCATGCTCGGCCTCATCGCGGCGATCGGCTCCGTTCCGGCCGTCGGGCTCGCCTTCTCGATCAGCCTGCCGCTGCTGGCGCTGACGCTCGAGGACCGCGGCATCTCCTCGACCTGGATCGGACTCAACTCGGCGACCTGGGGCCTGGCGGCGATCGCCATCACCCCCTTCGTGCCGAAGCTCGCCGCCCGTATCGGCACGGCGCAGCTGCTGGCGCTCTCGATCCTGATGCTGGCCGCGGCGCTGCCCCTCTTCTATCTCGCGCCGTTCTGGGCCTGGTTCATCCTGCGCCTCGTCGCCGGCGCGGCCGTCACCATCACTTTCGTGCTCTCGGAATTCTGGATCAGCACCGCGGCGCCACCCGCCCGGCGCGGCGTCATCATGGGGCTCTACGCCTCGATGCTGGCGATCGGTTTCGCGATGGGGCCCGTGATCCTGTCGCTGACCGGCACGCGCGGCATGCTGCCCTTCGTGGTCGGCTCCTGCGTGCTGCTGCTCGGCGTGCTGCCGGTCCTCTGCGGTTTGCGCGTCGCGCCACGGCTCGACCGCCACGAGAAGCACGCCTTCGGCCGCTTCCTGTTCCTGGTGCCGGCGGCGACCGGCGCGGCGCTCCTGTTCGGCACGATCGAGAGCGGCGCCTTCGCCATGCTGCCGGTGTATGGCCAGCGCGTCGGCCACAGCCGCGAGACGGTCATCCTGCTCGGCATCGCGGTCACCATCGGCAACATCCTGCTGCAGATGCCGATGGGCCTCCTCTCGGACCGCATGGACCGCCGCAAGCTGCTGGCCTTCATCGCCACCTTCGGCCTCCTCGGCGCCGGCGTGCTGCCGTTCGTCGCCGCCTCGTTCTGGCCGCTGATGATCGCGCTCGCCATCTGGGGCGGCGTCATCGGCTCGCTCTATACGGTCGGCCTCGCCCATCTCGGCTCGCGCTTCCGCGGCGCCGATCTCGCCGCCGCCAACGCCGCCTTCATCTTCTGCTACTCGCTCGGCGGGCTGATCGGCCCGGCGACGCTCGGCGTCGCGATGGACGTCTGGGACCCGCACGGATTCGCCGTCGGTTTCGGCCTGTTCTTCGCGGGCTACCTGCTGATGTTGCTCATTCGCATGGGACGATCCCGCCGCGCGCAGAACCTTTCTTGACTTTCATCCGTGAATCCGTAGGGTGCGCGCACAAAGGCGCCGGGCCGGTTTCTGCTACGTTGCGCGCAACAATTTTGAGGTTTGACCATGGCCAAGGCCACCACGATCAAGATCAAGCTCGTGAGCTCCGCTGACACCGGCTTCTTCTACGTCACCAAGAAGAACTCGCGTACCATGACCGAGAAGTTCTCGGCCAAGAAGTACGACCCGGTCGCGCGCAAGCACGTCGAGTTCCGCGAAGCCAAGATCAAGTAAGATCGGTTTCGACCCTTTCGAAAAGGGCGCCGTTTCGGCGCCTTTTTTGTTGGGCGCTTGCTGGATTCGCAACGCTCGGCCTTGGCGGCGCGTACCCCGCCGAACCCAGCGGCTGCATGCCGTGCAGCGTGCTCCGCCGTCATCCTGAGGTGCTTCGCGCAAGCGAAGCCTCGAAGGAGGATCCAGCGGGCCACCCCGGCGAATCCGCATGCCACCGGCATCCGGAAGATCCCTGAACCCTCCTTCGAGGCCCGGCTCCGCCGGGCACCTCAGGATGACGGTCATGCGCGGGAAATCCGTCCGGATGCGTCCGAATTCAAGGAATCACGCGGGACGGCCAAGACGGAAGCACCACGGCTCAAGGGCAAGCAGCGCAGGCAGTCACGCCCTCAGGTGTCGCCGATGTATGTCTTGACCGTCTCGATGAACTTGCCGATCGAGATCGGCTTGGAGAGATAGGCCTCGCAACCGCCCTGGCGGATCCGCTCCTCGTCGCCCTTCATGGCGAAGGCGGTGACGGCGATGATCGGGATCGCGCGCAGCTCCTCGTCCTCCTTGATCCACTTGGTCACCTCCAGCCCCGAGACCTCGGGCAGCTGGATGTCCATCAGGATCAGGTCGGGCCGGTGCGCGCGGGCAAGGTCGAGCGCTTCCAGGCCGTTGCGGGTCTGGATGATGTTGTAGCCATGTGCTTCGAGCAGGTCGTGGAAGAGCTTCATGTTGAGCTCGTTGTCTTCCACGACGAGAACGGTCTTTGCCATTCGCCCCTTCTCGCGGCCCTCGATCCCGTCGACGGCGTCTACTAGATGGTATCGCAACTGGATTTAGCGAAGATTCGTTTCGGAAAGGCAAATGCATGATCCGTCAGAAGGAGCCGCCGCTCGACCTCGAGGGTGCCGAGCGGCTGGCGATCGAGGCGCTGGCCTTCCTGGCGTCCGAGCCAGAGGAGCTGGGCCGCTTCCTGGCGCTCGTCGGCCTCGGGCCGGAAACGCTGCGGGACGCCGCCGCCGATCCCGGCTTCCTGGCCGGGGTGCTCGAATATTTCATGGAGAACGAGGCGCTGCTGCTGGTCTTCGCCGCGCGGGCGAACATCCGCCCCACCATGTTCGCCGCCGCCCGCTACCTGCTCGACCGGGAAATCACGGAATGACCGAGACCATCGCCCTCGACCTCGACGGCTACACCGACCTGCCGCCCGGCCGGATCGCCAATGTCGTCACCTATCTGGAGATGCCCGTGCGGCCGACGACGCCCCCTGCCCCGGCCGGCGCCGGACGCACGGTGCGCCATGTCGAGAAGCCGGAGCTCGCCGCCTATCGCCGCCTCTATTCGCGCATCGGCATGGAGTGGCTCTGGTTCTCGCGCGCGGTCATGCCCGACGCGGCGCTGGCGGCGCTGCTGGCGAAGCCGACGACGGAGATCCACTTCCTGGAGCAGGACGGCGAGCCGATCGGGCTGGCGGAGCTGCACCGCGGCGAAGGCGGCCCGGACAATGTCGAGATCGCGATGTTCGGCGTGGTGCCGGAGGCGACCGGCACGGGCGCGGCGCGGCAGCTGATGGAGGCGGCGCTGGCGGCGGCCTGGAGCGGCGGCACGAAGCGCGTCTGGCTCCACACCTGCTCGTTCGATCATCCGGCGGCCCTGCGCTTCTATGGCCGCTCCGGCTTCACGCCGTTCAAGATGGCGATCGAGGTCTCGACCGACCCGCGCCTCGACGGCCACCTGCCGCGTACGGCGGGGCCGCATGTGCCGTTGATCGACCCCGCCTGAGGCCGGCAGGGTTAACGAACGGCTAACAGCCGACGCTACCAGGA
>JAEWAD010000029.1 GCA_023391905.1 Pseudomonadota bacterium
CGCCAGCGCCATCGTCGTCGTGCTGGCGATCAATTTCCGCCGCCTGCCGGCGGTGCGCGCCACCATCGACGCCGGCGCCAACGCCTCGGTGCTGCCGGTGCTCAGCGTCGCGAGCCTCGTCGGCTTCGGCGCGGTGGTCGCGGCGATGCCCGCCTTCCAGATCGTCAGCGACTGGGTGCTCGGCATCGGCGGCGGCCCGCTCGTCTCGCTCGCCGCGGCAACCAACATCCTGTCTGCCCTGACCGGCTCGGCATCTGGCGGGCTCACCATCGCGCTCGACGCGCTCGGCCCCACCTATCTGGAACGCGCCGCCGCGATCGGCATGGACCCGGCCCTGCTCCACCGCGTCGCGGTGATGGCGTCGGGAACGCTCGACAGCCTGCCGCACAACGGCGCCGTGGTGACGCTGCTCGCCGTCTGCGGCGTCAGCCATCGCGAGGGCTATCGCGACATCGTCATGGTCGGCATCGTCGGCGCGATGATCGCCCTCGTCGCGGTCATCCTCCTCGGCGGCCTGTTCGGCTCGTTCTGAGGGCGGCCGGCGCTAGATCATCTCCTCGTTTCATGGAAACGAGGAAATGATCTAGCCCTTTGTCCAATCGCGTTTTCTTCACGCGAACCGGCATCCACTTCGCTCGAAAACGCGCTACTTGATAGCGCCGACCGTGATGCCGCGCATCAGGCTGCGCTGGAAGACGAGGAAGAACAGCACCGTCGGCACGATGCCGAGCAGCGCCGCGGCGGCGCTCGTCGTCGGGTCGCTGGTGTATTGCCCGCGCAGCGTCCCCATCGCGACCGAGACCGTCTGGTTGTCGTTCGAGATCAGCAGCACCAGCGGCAGCAGGAACTCGTTCCAGGTCCAGATGAAGAAAAAGGTGCCGAGCACCATCAGCGTCGGCCGGAGCACCGGGATGACGACATGCCAGAGCACCTGGAACTTGTTGGCGCCGTCCATCTGCGCCGCCTCGATGATCTCGCGCGGGAACGCCGTCATCACCGCCGACAGCAGATAGGTGCCGAAGGCGCTCTGCAGCACGGCGAAGACAATGATCACCGAGGTCTTGGTGTCGTAGAGGCCGACCGACTTGAACAGGTAGTAGATCGGGTAGACGAGCGATTCCTGCGGCACCATCACGCCCATCAGGAACAGGACCAGGATCCAGTTGCGGCCGCGGATCTTGCCGATCCCGATGGCGTAGGCGTTGAGCAGGCTGAGCGCCACGGCGACGACGGCGACGACGCCGCTGATCAGCGCGCTGTTGAACAGCTTGCGGCCAAAATCGACGCCCGCCCAGAAGGTGAACAGCGCCGAGAGATCGAAGCTGCGCGGCAGGCCGAGCGGCCCGTTGGCGCCATAGTCGGTCGGCGACTTGACGGCGTTCATCGCCGCCAGCAGGAACGGGAAGAGGGTCAGCGCCACGGCGGTGACGAGCAGCGCCAGGATCCACCATTGCGTGGCGCCGCCGGCATGGCGGGGCCCGAGATCGGCTTCGGGGTTCTTGGCGCGCGGGCGGGTTGCCGCGATCGAGCTTTCGGCCATCTCAGCGCTCCCCGTCCGTCTGGCGCGCCTGAACGCGCAGGAACAAGAGGCCGAGCACCAGCGTGATCAGCATCTGCACCGACGAGATCGCGGCGCCGTAGCCGACGCGGTTGGTGGTGAAGAAGTGGTAATAGGCGAAATAGGACGGCACGTTGGTGGCGTTATCCGGCCCGCCCGAGGTCAGCACATAGACCGGCGCGAACACCTTCAGCGCCGCGATCGTCGTGGTCAGGCCGACGACGAAGATCTCCGGCTTCAGCATCGGGATGGTGATGTGGCGGAAGCGCGAGAGCCAGGGCGCGCCGTCGAGCTCGGCCGCCTCGTAGAGCGAGGGATCGACGCGGGCGAGGCCCGACATGAACACGACCAGCGCGTAGCCGACCTGCAGCCACACCATCACCGCCATGACCGAGAGCAGCGCCGTGCTGGGATCGCCGAGCCAGTTATGCGCGAAGGCGCCGAGGCCGATCGCTTTAAGAACCTCGTTCAACACCCCGATCGGACTCAGGATCCAGCCCCAGAGCACGCCGGCGACGGCGATCGGCAGGATCTGCGGCAGGTAGAAGCCGGCGCGCAGCCAGCTCGAGATCTTCCCGCCGAAGCGCGGCGCGACATAGTCGTAGAGCACGGCGGCCAGGAACAGGCCGAGCGCGGTCGGGATCGCGGCCATCGCGATGACGGCGGCGATGCTGTGCTGGAACGCGGCCCAGAACGTGCCGTCGCGGATCAGCCGGGCATAATTGTCGATGCCGATGAAGGTCGGCATGCCGATGCCCTTCCAGCGGGTGAAGCTGATGCCGAGATTCATCAGGAAGGGCAGCAGCACCACCAGCGCGAAGCCGATCAGGCCCGGGATCAGGAAGAGCGCATAGCCGCCCTCGCCGACGTGCCGGTCCTTCGCCGCGTGAGACGTCGAGGCCATCCGCGATCATTTCCTATTGCAGGGATCAGAAACGCCACCCGGCGCGCGGCCGGGTGGCGGAGAGGAAGCGGAAAAGGCGTCAGTTCGCCTCTTCATAGGCCTCGTTGTAGGGGCCGGCGATTTCCTCGACGAAGGCTTCCGGCGTCAGCGAGCCGCCGATGAGGGCCTGCGTCTTCTGCATCAGCAGGTTGTAGTAGCCGGGCGCCGGCCAGTCCGGATAGAAGCCGAGGCCGTTGCGGTCCGACAGCGTCTTGAAGCCGGAGGTCAGCATGTTGCCAACCGGATCGGTGACGTCGGACGGCTCCGCCGCCACCGGCACGCCGCCGGAATTGCCGAGCAGCGCCTGGTTCGCCTTGGTCAGCGTCAGGTCGATGAACTCATAGGCGAGTTCCTTGTTCTTGCCGTTCTTCGGCACGACCCAGATGTTGCCGGTCGAGCCTGCCGAGATCGTCTTGCCGGGGAACAGGAAGTGGCCCCATTCGAAGCCGTCGATCTTCGACTTGAACTCGCCCGCGAACCAGGTTCCCGACACGATCATCGGCGCCTTGCCGGCCATGAACAGATTGGCCATGTCCTGCGCCTTGAGGCCGGTCGAATCCTTCGAGACGTAGCCCTTCTGCACCCATTCCTGCAGCTTCTGCGCGCCGTAGAGATAGGGTGCGGTGTCGAGCGGCGCCTTCAGGCCCTGGTAGTTGGCGACCCATTCCGGATCCGCCTTGACCAGCGCCAGCTCGTAGAGAAGGTGCTGGGCCGGATAGTCGTTGGCGGCCTCGGCGATCGGCGTGATGCCCTTGGCGACGAAGGCGTCGAGCACCTTCTCGAACTCCTCGAGCGTCGTCGGAACCTCGAGGTTGTTCGCCTTGAACATGTCCTTGTTGTAGTAGACCGTGACGAACTCGCCGTAATCCGGCACGCCGATCAGCGGTCCGCCGCCGAAGATGCCGCGCTCGTCATAGCGGCCGAGCGCCTGCTGGCCCTCGGTCAGGATCTTGTCCCAGCCGCGCTCCTTGGCGACATCGGTCAGGTCGGTCAGAAGCCCCTGCGACGCGGCGAGGCCGGCGATCGCGTTGCCCTTGTTGTATTCCATGAGGTCCGGCGCCTCGTTGGAGTTCAGCATCAGGCTGCCGGCCTTCTCGATCTGGTCCCAGCTCTTCTGTTCGAAGGCGATGGTCAGATCCGGATGCTTGGCCTTGAACTCCTCGATGGCCTGGTTCCAGGCGATTGCCATCGCGCTTTCCGGCGCCTCGTACCACCAGATCTTGAAGACGTTGGAATCCTGCGCCCGCGCCGCGCCCATGCCGAGCCCTGCCAGCGCCAGGCTGACGCCAAGCGCAGCCGTAAGCTTCTTCAATCCCTTCACGTGCGGTCTCCTCCCGTCACGCCCGGATTTCCGGGCCATTTCACCCTGAGCCCGACGCGCCCGGTTTTCCTCCCACGGGCGACGGCGGACCACATTCCGTCCGGGTCAGCTTAGGAAACGCCCCCCGGCCCTGTCCACGCGGAACGTCAGTTCCTATGGGTGCCGAATTTAGTCATGCACAACTCTCGCATCGGGGCCTCCTCGGCCATTTGCCGACCGCCGGGACGATGGAGGGCTTGCACTCCTCCGGCGCGACACGCATCTGCACCCCATCGGAATGCGCATCGGAGCGAAGAGAATGACGTTCAGGGCCTTGTGGGCGACCCAGTCGGACAACGCGGTCAAGGTGGATCTCGTTGATGTCGAGACCGATGCCCTGATGGCGGGCGACGTCACCGTCGCCATCGACTATTCGACCGTCAACTACAAGGACGGCCTCGCCGTCACCGGGCGCGGATCGATCATCAAGACCTTCCCGCTCATCCCCGGCATCGATTTCGCGGGCCGGGTCGAGGCCTCTTCGAACCCGGCCTTCAAGCCGGGCGACCGCGTCGTGCTGAATGGCTTCGGCCTCAGCGTGACGCATCACGGCGGCTATGCGCAGAAGGCACGCGTGCCGGGCGAATGGCTGGTGAAGCTTCCCGACGCGATCTCCAACCGCGACGCGATGGCGATCGGCACCGCCGGCTATACCGCCATGCTGTCGATCCTGGCGCTCGAACATGGCGGCGTCACGCCGGATCGCGGCCCGGTCCTCGTCACCGGCGCCTCGGGCGGCGTCGGCTCGATCGCGATCGCGCTGCTCTCCAAGCTCGGCTACCACGTCATCGCCTCCTCCGGACGCCCCGTGGGCGCCGACTATCTGAAGGAACTCGGCGCGGCCGAGATCATCGACCGGGCGTCGCTCGCCAGCCCCGGCGCGCCGATCGGACC
>JAEWAD010000037.1 GCA_023391905.1 Pseudomonadota bacterium
GGCATAGGCCTTCTGCCGCTGCGTGAATTCCTTGCGCGCCAGCGTGTCCTTCCAGCCGAGATAGTCCCAGTAGTCGACCGGCAGCGACAGGGCGACGATGTCGGGACGCTTGGCGAATTCCTCCAGCACCTCGTCGGCCGGTGGGCAGGACGCGCATCCCTGGCTGGTGAAGAGCTCCAGGACAGCGGTGACCGGCGGTGTCGGCGCCGGTACGGTCTCGGCCGATGCCGAAATCGCTGTCAGGAAGCACGCGCCGATCACGGAAGCGATCAGGCCAGATTTTGGAACGATCATGCCCCGCAACTTATCCTGAGCATTGCAGCGCCCGCTGCGCGCGGTGCGTGTCGTCACAAACCTTAAATCCGCCGTCGCCGCCAGACCATTCAAATCGCGGTGACCATGCGTGAGAATTCCCCGCCGGCCGCCATTTGTCCATACAAAAAACCGCGCCGCTGCTTGGGAAGGCAGCGGCGCGGTCGATCACGAAAAAGCGATCGCAGGGGTCTGCGAGAAGCTTAGGCGACGAGGTTCCGGAGCACGTATTGCAGGATGCCGCCGTTCTTGAAGTAGTCGAGCTCGTCGAGCGTATCGATTCGGCAGAGCAGCGGGACGATCTTCTTCGAGCCGTCGGCGAAGGTGATCTCCGCGTCGAGCATCTGGCGCGGCTTCAGATCGCCGGCGATGCCCTTGATCGTCACCGTCTCGTCACCCTTCAGGCCGAGCGTCTGCCAGGAGGTGCCCTCCTCGAAGACGAGCGGCACGACGCCCATGCCGACCAGGTTCGAGCGATGGATGCGCTCGAAGGACTGGGCGACGACGGCGCGGACGCCGAGCAGGTTGGTGCCCTTGGCGGCCCAGTCACGCGACGAACCGGTGCCGTATTCCTTGCCGGCGAAGATCACCAGCGGGGTGCCCTCGGTCTTGTACTTCATGGCCGCGTCGTAGATCGGCATCTCGACGCCGTCCGGCTCGTGCAGCGTGAAGCCGCCTTCCTTGCCGCCCAGCATCTGGTTCTTGATGCGGATGTTGGCGAAGGTGCCGCGCATCATGACCTCATGATTGCCGCGACGCGTGCCGTACTGGTTGAAGTCGACCACGGCGACGCCGTTGTCGGACAGGTACTTGCCCGCCGGCGAAGCCGGCTTGATCGAACCGGCCGGCGAAATGTGGTCGGTCGTGATCGAGTCGAGGAACAGGCCGAGCACGCGAGCGTTCTCGATGTCCGTGATGGCGCCCGGCTTGCGCTGCATGCCGACGAAATAGGGCGGGTTCTGGACGTAGGTCGACTTGTTGTCCCAGGCGTAGGTCTCGCCCTGCGGAACGGCGATCTTCTGCCAGTTCTCGTCGCCCTTGAAGACGTCGGCGTACTTCGCCTGGAACATCTTCTTGGTGACGTTCTCGCGGATGAAGGTCGCGATTTCCTGGTTCGAGGGCCAGATGTCCTTGAGGTAGACGGGCTGGCCGTCCGAACCCGTGCCGAGCGGCTCGGTCGTCAGGTCGATCTGCAGCGAGCCGGCAAGCGCATAGGCGACGACCAGCGGCGGCGAGGCGAGGTAGTTCGCCTTGACGTCCGGATTGACGCGGCCTTCGAAGTTGCGGTTGCCCGACAGCACGGCGGCGGCGACCAGGTCACCCTGGTTGATGGCGGCCGAGATGTTCTCCGGCAGCGGGCCGGAGTTGCCGATGCAGGTGGTGCAGCCGAAGCCGACCAGGTTGAAGCCGAGCGCGTCGAGATCCTTCTGCAGGTCGGCGGAAGCGAGGTATTCCTCGACCACCTGCGATCCCGGTGCCAGCGAGGTCTTGACCCACGGCTTCGACTTCAGGCCCTTGGCGACCGCGTTGCGGGCCAGCAGGCCGGCGGCGATCAGCACGCTCGGATTGGACGTGTTGGTGCACGACGTGATGGCGGCGATCGTCACGTCGCCATGGCCGATGGTGTAGTCGGTGTCGGCGACGGCGAAGCGCTTTTCGGCCTCGCCGGCCTTCTTGAACTCACCCTCGAGCGAGGCGAGGAAGCCGGACTTGGCGTCGGAGAGCAGGACGCGGTCCTGCGGGCGCTTCGGGCCGGCGAGCGACGGCAGCACCGAGCCGATGTCGAGCTCGAGCACGTCGGTGAACAGCGGGTCGGCCGAGCCGGGCTCGCGCCACAGGCCCTGCGCCTTGGTGTAGGCCTCGACCAGCGCGATGCGCTGCGCGTCGCGGCCGGTCTCGTCGAGATAGGCGATGGTCTCGCCGTCGACCGGGAAGAAGCCGCAGGTCGCGCCATATTCCGGCGCCATGTTGCCGATGGTCGCGCGGTCGGCGAGCGACAGGTGCTCGAGGCCCGGGCCGAAGAACTCGACGAACTTGCCGACGACGCCCTTCTTGCGCAGCATCTGCGTGACGGTCAGCACGAGGTCGGTGGCCGTGATGCCCTCGTTCAGCTTGCCGGTCAGCTTGAAGCCGATGACTTCCGGGATCAGCATGGAGACGGGCTGGCCGAGCATGGCCGCCTCGGCCTCGATGCGCTCACCCTCGCTGACCGCGCGACGATCGCCAACATGGCGCCCGAATATGGCGCGACCTGCGGCTTCTTCCCCGTCGA
>JAEWAD010000048.1 GCA_023391905.1 Pseudomonadota bacterium
GCCGGGCGCCGCCCGTGGCCGGCTTGCCGGCGAGCTTGCCGTCGAGCGCGACCGTGCCGCCGGGCAGGCCCGTCAGGTCGGTCAGGTCGACGGTGAGCGCGAGGTTCTCGATCTTCTGGTCCATGGCCATGCCGGCCGGGATCGCCACCTTGCCAGTGAGGCCGAGCGCGTCGAGGCCGCCGGTGAAGCGGAGATCGGCATTGGCGGCGCCGGAGACGCGCGGATCGAGCTGCTTCAGGTCGGCGAGCTTGATGCGCGCGGCCAGATCGGCGCTCGCCTTCTCGATGGCGCCGTCGACGGCGACGTCGAGGCCCTTGGCGGCGAGCGTCAGGTCGCGGACGGCGATGCGGCCGTCCTCGGCGAGCGAGACGGCGCCCTTGACCCGGCTCTCGCCGGCAAAGAAATCGTCGACCTGGGCGATGCCGGTGGCAATCCCCTGCGACGTGCCGTCGAGATCGACGGCGACGCGGCGCTTCGACGGATCGGCGTCGATCTTCGCCTCGAGCACGGCGCTGCCGGACAGCGGGCGGCCGGCGAGGCCGGAGAAGGCGGCGAGGTTCAGCCGCTCGAGCCGGAGCGTGCCCTTGACGTCGTTCGCGGCGGCGGAGCCGGCGAAGGTGAGGTCGAGCGGTTCCAGCGCGACCTTGGCGGACGTCAGCGCGGCGCCGGCATCGCCGACCGCGCCCGCCGCCTGAAGCCGGGCCGTCTTGCCGAGCGCGGCGGCGACCTGCGGATCCGCGGCGGAAAGGCCGCTCGCGGTGCCGTCGACGGTGAAATCGAGACCGCCGGACCCGGCCGGCATGGTCTTGGCGGCGATGTTGAGGTCAGCCACGTCATAGCCGAAGCCGGCGAGCGACTTCGCCGTCAGCGTGGCGTCGACGCTGGGCGCCGCGAAGGCGCCGTTGACGGCCGCGTTGAGGCGCCAGTTCGCCCAGGTGACGCCGGGCGCGAAGGCGGCGAAATGCGAGGGGTCGCCGCCGACCAGGTCGAGCTTGACGTCGGCTGTCTTCGCCTTGGTGTCGAGGCTGCCCACCAGCGCCAGGCCGAAGCCGGAGGCGGTCGCGTTCAGGCCCTCGATGGCGATGCGGCCCTCGGGCTCGACGACCGCCGAACCGATCAGCGTCGTCTCGGCGGCGAAGAGCGGACGAACGCTGGCGGGAACCAGGCCGGCGATCTCGCCGGCGAGATCGAGCATGATGCGGCGGCCGTTTTCGACCTCCTTGACGGCGGCCGTGCCGCCGAGATGACCGGCGGCGGCGGCATCCAGCGCGATCTGGCCGTCCCAGTTGTCGAGCGGCGCGTCACCCTTGACGGAGAGCGACAGCGGCGGAAGGCCCTCGATCTGGGCGAGGCGGGCGACCAGCCCGCCGGCCGGCTCCGAGGCCGTGACGTCGAGCGCCAGCGTGTCGGTGGCGGCGCCATCGCCCGGCGCGTAGCGGACGCGGCCCTTGATCTCGCCCGGCGCATCCTCGCGCACAACCGCGAAATCGAGCGAAAGACCCTCGGCCGGATCGACCAGCCGGGCCGAGGCCTGCAGGTTCAGGACGGCGGCCATGCCGAGCACGGGCTCGCCGAGCTCGATCTTGGTGATGTCCAGCTTGTCGAGCGCGACGCGGATGAAGGGAATGCCTCCGCCCGACGACGTGTCGGCCGGCGCCGGCGGCAGAACCGGCTGGCGCGACACCGCCACGCGGTCGGCGGAAAGATCCGTGATCGCCACCTTGCCGGTGATGAGCGACAGCGGATGCCAGGCGAGATGCAGGTTTTCGACCGAGGCGAACGGACCCGTGGCGTCGGCGGCGTCGATCCTGGCGATCGTCATGTCGGACGGCACAAAGCCGGAAATGCCCTCGATGCGGACGGTCAGGCCGTCGCTGCTGGCGAGCCGGCTGGCGAGGCCAGCGAGCATGCTCTGGCCCGGGCCGGTCTGCAGGAAGCCGAACGCGCCGACCAGCGCGATCAGGAGAACGATGAAGCCGACGCCGAGCCAGCGCAGGATCTTGAGAGCGCGGGTCATCAGAACGCTTGTCCAAGGCTGATATAGATGCCGTAGCCCGTATCGTCGGGCTCCGGATTGAGCGGCACGGCGACATCGAGCCGGACCGGACCGATGCCGGTATAATAGCGCAGGCCGAGGCCGGCCGCATATTTGAGATCGCCGAGATCCGGCACGGAGCCTTCCGAGGCCGCGCCGAGGTCGAAGAACGGCACCAGGCCGATCGTGTCGGTGATCTTGATGCGCGCCTCGGCCGAGGCGGTCAGGAAGCTCAGGCCGCCGATGATGTCACCCTGCGCGTTGCGCGGGCTGGCCGACTGGTAGTCATAGCCGCGCAGCGAACCGCCGCCACCGACATAGAAGCGCCGCTGCGGCGGCACGTCGAGCAGGTCGGCGCCGAAGATCGTGCCGGCGGAGACGCGGCCGGCGAGGATATAGCGCTTGTCCTCGTCGAGCGCCTTGTAGGACGCCAGCGAGCCCTTGAACATCATCGGTCCGGCGCTGGCCTGGCCGAGATAGGCGAAGGGCTCGAAGATGCCGGAGGCGCGGATGCCCTTCGACGGATCGAGCGCGTTGTCGGTGGTGTCGTAGGCGACCTCGATCGGCACGCCGATGATCAGATCGTCGCGCGTGCCGGTCGTGTCCTGCACATGTGCCTGTTCGAAATCGAGCCCGACCTGCACGGAGAACTGGTCGGAATAATTGCGCCGGACGCCGGCCGTGACGGTCACCGCCTCGCGCACATAGGCGTCGGTGACCTCGCGCAGCACCGCCGCCTGGGCGACGAGATCGTCGATCGGGGTCAGCACGCCCGGCTTGCCGAAGGTGGCGGCGAAGCGGTAGCCGAGCGGATTGGAATCGGGCACCGCCTCCGACGACGAGCCGTACCACGACACCTGGCCGTCGAGGCGCAGCGTCTCGGCGCCGCCGAACAGGTTGCGATGGCCCCAGAAGGCGTTGATCGACGAGCCGTCGGTCGAGGAATACTTGGCGCCGAAGCCGACATAGCGCGGCTTGCGCTCGGTGACCTCGACATCGATCGGCAGGCGGCCGTCGGCATCGAGCTTGTCGCCCTCGCGGATACGGACGCCGGAGAAGATCTCGTAGCGCAGCAGCGACTTGCGCGTGTCGGCGAGCCGCTTCGGCGAGAACATCTCGCCCGGGATGATGCGGACGCGCTCGGAGACGAAGGACGGCTTCACGCCCTCCATGCCGGAGACCGAGACCTGGCCGAAGGCGACCGCCGGGCCGGGATCGACCATGTAGGTGACGTTGACGAGGTTGGACGCGTGGTCGGCGACGACGTCCTTGTCGACGACCTTGGCGAAGGCATGACCCTCGTCGCGGTAGAAATCGGTGATGCCGCTCTCGGCGTCGAGGATCGTCGTCGACTTCGCCTCGGCGCCGGGCTCGATGCCGAGCTGGCGCAGGGTCGGCGCCATCGGCAGCGGCCGGTTGCGCGTGTCGACCAGCGAGATCTCGCCGAAATGGAACAGCGGCCCGGGCGTGACGTCGATCTGGACGGGAACCGGGCCCGCCGGCCGCGCCGCCTCGATCGCCTGCAGGATGTCCGGCGCGTCGAGATCGCGGCCGGCGATGGTGATGCGAATCGTGCCGGCGTAATAGCCGTTCGAGTAGAGCGCGGCGGTGATCTCGTCGATGTCGGCGCGGGCGCGGCGCAGCAGGCCGGCGGCGCCGGATGGCGGCGACTTGCGCATCGACTGCAGCTTGGAGGCGGCGGTGATCGCCTTGCGCAGCGAGCGCGGCGCGTCGGGAACGTTGACGGTGGGCTTGTAGGGAACCGCGTCGGCGACGGGCTCGACCTTTTCCTTGCCGAACAGCGAGCGAAAGCCGCTGAAAAAGCCGCCATCCTGCGCGTAGGTTGCCGTCGATCCAGCCATTACGACGACCATCGCCGAGGCGACGGTACGGCGGATCCCGCGCCGAGAGCGGATGCCGCGCGGTTTGAGGACAGGGACTTTCAACAGCACAACACCCATACACGTCGCCGGAACGCTACATCGGCAAGTTACGCTCCTGTCTCTATGAGACTATCCTTAACATTTACCATACACACCCCTTCGCGCCACCACCGCCCGTCGGCAGAAAGCGGCGCGCACAACCGGACAGCATGCGTGAAACTGCGGCATTTTGGCGGTCACGCGGGCTGGAAATCGCCCATCATGGTCGGCAGCAGCTCCGAAACGGTCGGGTGGATGTGCATTCCGCGCCTTACGAGTTCGTAGGGCCGGCGGGCATACATGACGTCGATCAGCGAGTGCACGGCCTCGTCGCAGCCAGTGCCGAGCAGGGCCGCGCCCAGCAATTCGCCGCTGTCGGCGTCGGCGACGAGCTTCATGAAGCCCTGCGTCTCGCCCTTCTCGATCGCCCGGCTGACACGGGTCATCGGCCGCTTCGAGACCAGCACGCGACGGCCGCTCTTCTCCGCCTCGGCCTGGCTCATGCCGACGCGACCGAGCGGCGGATCGATATAGAGCGCATAGACAGGAATGCGGTCGGTGACGCGGCGCCGATCGCCGTCGAGCAGGTTGGCGGCGACGATCTCGAAATCGTTGTAGGACGTATGGGTGAAGGCGCCGCGGCCGTTGCAGTCGCCCATCGCCCAGATGCCGTCGACGCTCGTCTTCAGCGCGTCGTCGACGATGACATAGCCATGCGCGTCGACGGCGATCCCCGCCTTCTCGACGTCGAGGTCGTCGGTGTTGGGCCGGCGCCCCGTGGCGACCAGGAGATGCGAGCCGGACACGGTCCTGAGCCCGTTCGGGCCGTCATGGCTGACCGCGATCCGGTCGCCCGTCTTCCCGACGGTCAAGTTGACCGCGCCGACGACGACCTCGATCCCCTCCGCCGCCAGGATCTCCGCCACCGCGCGCGAGACATCCTCGTCCTCGCGCCGGATCAGGCGGGGGCCGGTCTCGAACACCGTGACCCTGGCGCCGAAGCGGCGATAGGCCTGCGCGAATTCCAGCCCGACATAGCTGCCGCCGATGACCAGGAGATGCTCCGGCACGGCGTCGAGGTCCATGATCGTGCTGTTGGTCAGGACCGGCACGTCACCGATGCCGGGAATGTCCGGGACCACGGCGCGGCCGCCGACATTGATGAAGATCCGGTCGGCGGTGAGCAGCTCGCCGCCGACGCGCACGCTGCGGTGGTCGGCGAAGCGGGCATGGCCGCGATAGAGCGTGCAGTTCTCCATCCGCTCGATCCAGGCGGTGACGCCGTCGCGCGAGGCGCCGGAGACCGCGTCGGCCCGCGCCTTCACCTTGCGCATGTCGACGCCGACCGCGCCCTCGATGACGACGCCATATTCAGCGGCGCGGCGCGCCGTCTGGGCCGCCTTGGCGCTGGCGACCAGCGTCTTGGTCGGCGTGCAGCCGGTGTTGACGCAGGTGCCGCCGACAAGGTTGCGCTCGATGATGGCGACCTTCTGGCCGGCGGCGCTGAGGCGGCCGGCGAGCGGCGGTCCGGCCTGTCCGGTGCCGATGATGATGGCGTCATAGGCAGGCATCGGCATCTCCGTAAGGCCGGGAGCGGATCCGCGTTCAGTCGGTGACGAGCTCGGCATACTCGCTGTGCCGGGCGATATAGGCCGCGACGAAGGGGCAGAGCGGATGAATCTTGGCGCCCTTTTCGCGGAGGCGGTCGAGCACGGCGCGGACCAGCCGGGCGCCGACGCCGCGGCCGGCGAGTTCGGACGGCACTTCCGTGTGGATCAGCTCCACCACGTCGCCCTGCAGGCGATAGAGGATGAAGGCGACGTGGCCGTCGACCTCCATCTCGAAACGTGTCGGCGTGATCTGAAGGTCCGGCTTGTCGCTCATCGTCGCGCGCCCCCGATTTCCGACATCACGCTAGCAGGTCATGGCCCCGTCCAGAAGCGGCAGAATCGCCCTGTTTCGCGGCGCATCCGCTTTTTTGGCCCGCGCGTATCCGCATCGCACCACAACGGCAGGTCGATTGCCGCGAATTGAGGCAGGCCGTGACGGAATTCTGACACTTGACGAAAGGTCCGAGCTGTAGAAATGATCAGATGTCAGACCAATTCAGAGCCGCCACAGGCGGCCAGCGGGGATCGCAACGTGATCTGGACCGGCACGAAGATCTGGACCGTCCTGCACCCTCGCGGGCATCGCCCCGCGCGGCGGATGGCGCAGACATGAACCCCGCCTTTCCCGGCCTGACCCCGCTCCCCTCCTCCGACCGCGCCGCCATCGTGATGAAGGCGCTGGCCGATTTCATCTCCCAGTCCGGCGTCAAGCCGGGCGAGCGCCTGCCGACCGAGCGCGAGCTGATGCAGGCGCTGGCCGTCGGCCGCTCGACGGTGCGCGAGGTAATCCGCCAGTTCCAGGCGCTCGGCGTCGTCGAATCCCGCAAGGGCAGCGGCACCTACCTGCTGCGCGGCGTCTCGCCCGACACGATCCACATGCCGCTGTCGATCGACGCCGGCACGCTGCGCGAGGGCCTGCTGGCGACGCTCGACATCCGCCGCGGGCTCGAGGCCGAGGCCGGCGCGCTGGCAGCGCTCCGCCGTACCGACGCCGATCTCGCGACCATCGAGGAAAGGCTGGAGGCGATGGAGAAGGTCCATCTCGCCGAGGGCACCTCGGGCAAGTACGACCTCGCCTTCCACCTCGCCGTCTACGACGCCTCGCACAACCCGATGTTCGGGCAATTGCTGGAGCAGATGCGCGAGGCGTTCGAGCGCTTCTGGTCGAAGCCGTTCGACCGGCCCGACTTCGCCGGCCGCTCCTTCCCGTTCCACCGCAAGCTGTTCGACGCGATCGCCGCGCAGGACCCCGAGCGCGCCCGCCACGAGACCCTCGCGATCCTCGAGATCGTCGAGGAGGACATCCGGGAGATGTCGCAGGACATCGCCCACCAATCCGACAAGGCATTGAAATGAACGACAGCGTCGAGTCCTTCGAGCACGCATCCCTTCTCGCCGCGCATGACGAGTCCAACGCCTATGACGCGGTCGTGCCACCGATCGTGCAGACCTCGCTCTTCACCTTCTCGTCCTATGCCGAGATGGAAGAGACGTACAAGGGCAACAAGGTCCGCCCGGTCTACAGCCGCGGCCTGAACCCGACCGTCCGCATCTTCGAGGAGAAGGTGGCGGGCATGGAAGGCGCCGAGGACGGCCTCGCCTTCGGCAGCGGCATGGCGGCGATCTCCTCGACGGTGATCACCTTCGTCAAGCCGGGCGACCGCATCGTCTGCGTGCGCCACGTCTATCCCGACGCCTACCGCCTGTTCGAGACGCTGCTCGCGCGCTACGGCATCACCGTCACCTATGTCGACGGCCGCGACGAGGCCGCCGTGGCGGCGGCGCTGCCGGGCGCGGCGCTCTTCTACATGGAGAGCCCGACCAGCTGGACGATGGAGGCGCACGACGTGAAGGCGCTCGCCGCGCTGGCGAAGAGCCACGGCGTGATCACGGCGATCGACAACAGCTGGGCCTCGCCCGTGTTCCAGCAGCCGATCAAGCTCGGCGTCGACCTGGTGCTGCATTCGGCCTCGAAATACCTCTCCGGCCACAGCGACGTCGTCGCCGGCATCGTCGTCGGCTCGAAGGCGCTGATCGGCAAGATCCGCGGCCAGACCCTGCCCTATCTCGGCGGCAAGCTGTCGCCGTTCGACGCCTGGCTGCTGGTGCGCGGCCTGCGCACGCTGCCGGTGCGCATGAAGGCGCATGAGGCGGCCGCCCTCAGCGTGGCCCGCCGCCTGGCCGACCACGACGCCGTCGCGTCGGTGTCGCATCCCGGCCTCGGCAATGCGCTGCCGCCGGGCCTGTCGGGCACATCGGGCCTGTTCTCATTCACTTTCCGCGAGGGCGTCGTCGACATCCCCGCCTTCGCGGACAGGCTTCAGCTGTTCAAGCTCGGCGTGAGCTGGGGCGGCCACGAAAGCCTCGTCGTTCCGGCGCAGGTGGTGCTGGTGCAGGCGGCCGGACCCAATTCGGCGATCGACTTCGGCGTCGATCCCAACATGGTCCGCCTGCATGTCGGCCTCGAGGGGGCCGATGCGCTCTGGAACGATCTCGCCGCGGCGATCGACGCCGCCCGGCGTCCATAGGCACTGCATTCAACGAAGAGGGAGAACCAACAATGTTCAAGAAGATCGCCGCAGCCGCCGTGATGACGGCGCTGCTCGCCGGATCGGCGCTCGCCGACACCAAGCTGAAGCTGGTCGAAGTGATCACCAGCCCGGAGCGCACCGAGACGCTGAAGGGCATCGTCAAGACCTTCGAGGAAGCCAACCCCGGCACGACGGTCGAGATCATCTCGCTGCCCTGGAACCAGGCCTTCGAGAAGTTCGCCACCATGGTGGCGGCCGGCGAGACGCCCGACGTCATGGAGATGCCGGACACCTGGCTGTCGCTCTATGCCAATCGCGGCATGCTCGAGGACCTCGAGCCCTATCTCGCCAAGTGGGACGAAGCTTCCGACCTGAACGACCGCGCGCTCGAGCTCGGCCGCTCGGTCAAGAACACCGCCTACATGCTGCCCTACGGCTTCTACCTGCGCGCGATGTTCTACAACAAGAAGCTGTTCGCCGAAGCCGGCGTCACCGAGGTTCCGAAGACGCTGGCCGAGTTCGAGGAGGCCGCGAAGAAGGTTTCGGCGCTGCCGGGCAAGTCGGGCTACTGCATGCGCGGCGGCCCCGGCGGCCTGAACGGCTGGGTCATGTTCGGCGCCACCGCGAACGGCGACAACGCCTTCTTCAAGGAAGACGGCACGTCGACCTTCGCCGATCCGGGTTGGGTCAAGGGCCTCACCTACTTCACCGACCTGTACAAGAAGGGCTATGCCCCGAAGGACAGCGTCAACTGGGGCTTCAACGAGATCGTCGCCGGCTTCTATTCCGGCACCTGCGCGATGCTCGACCAGGACCCCGACGCGCTGATCGCCATCGCCGAGCGGATGAAGCCGGAAGACTACGGCATCATGACCATGCCGAAGGGCGAGAACGGCAAGACCTTCCCGACCATCGGCTATGCCGGCTGGTCGATGTTCTCGACGAGCGAGAACAAGGACGCCGCCTGGAAGCTGCTGGCGACGCTGGAAGGCAAGGAAGGCAACATCGCCTGGAACAAGAAGACGGGCGCCCTGCCGGCGCGCAAGTCGGCCGAGACCGACCCCTTCTACGCCAGCGAGCAGTTCAAGGGCTGGTTCGCCGAGCTCTCGGACAAGGACGTCGTCCCGACCGTCATGCCGACCTACCTGCCGGAGTTCGCCTTCTTCAAGGACTCGCTCGTGATCAAGACCAGCCAGCAGGCGCTGCTCGGCGAGATCACGCCGGAGGAGCTCGGCCAGCAGTGGGCCGAGTACATGACCAAGGCCCAGCAGAAGTTCCTCGCTTCCAAGTGAGGTTCCAAGTGAGGCCGCTT
>JAEWAD010000087.1 GCA_023391905.1 Pseudomonadota bacterium
CCGATGTTCCGCTCGGTCGCGAGGCGGCGCAGGAAGCTCCAGATCCGGACCTGGGTCACGGCGTCGAGCATGGCCGAGATCTCGTCGGCGACCAGGTAGCGCAGCCACGGCGCCAGCGCCCGGGCGATCGCGCCGCGCTGCAATTCGCCGCCGGAGAGTTCGTGCGGATAGCGCTGGTCCCAGTCGGGCCGGATGCCGAGCGCGGCGCGGGTCTCCTCGTCGGGCGGGCTCGCCTCGGCCAGGATCCGTCCCACCCGCCAGCGCGGATTGACCGCCAGGATCGGCGATTGCGCCAGGAACTGCACGGGGTGGAAGCCGCCGGCGGCGACGGGGCGGCCGTCGATCAGCACGCGGCCGGAATCGGGCCGGACATGTTGCGCCAGGATGCGGCCGAGGGTGGACTTGCCGATTCCCGACGGACCCGAGAGGCCGACGATCTCGCCGGGTGCGATCGCGATCGAGGCGTCGTCGAGCACCGTGCGGCCCGACGCGCCGAAGCGGAACGAGATCGAGCGCGCCTCAAGCATGGTGCAGGACCTCCGGCAAAGAGAAATCGTTCTGCGGCAAGGCGCGCCACAGCGCCTGCGCATAGGCCGAGCGCAGGCGGTCGCCGCGGCCCGAAAACGCGCTCGCCGGCTCGACGTCGATCAGCCGGCCGCCATCGAGGATGGCGACGCGGTCGGCATAGGGCAGGGCGCCGACCAGGTCGTGCGTGATCAGCATGACGCCCTTGCCGCGCCGCGCGAAGCCGGCGAGGCGGTCGAGCACGCGCGCGGCGTTGTCGGGATCGAGGCCGTTGGTCGGTTCGTCGGCGAGGATCAGGTCGGCCTCGCCGATGGTGGCGATCGCCATGGCGAGCCGCCGCGCCATGCCGCCGGAAAGGCTGTGCGGAAAGTCGCGCGCCACGGAGGGATCCAGCCCCATGGCCTGCAGGGCGGGCTGTGCGAGGCGCGCGGCGTCGCGCTGCGAACGGCCGGCGCGCAGCGCCGCCCAGCGCAGCTGGTCGCCGTTGCGGGCGAGCGGATCGAGATAGCTGACGGATTGCGGCACCAGGCCGAGGCGGCGGCCGCAAAGCGTCGCCTGCGCCGCCGCGTCGAGGGGGCGGCCGTCGAAACGGAGCGAGCCGCGCACCATGGCGTTCTTCGGCAGGATGCCGAGGATCGCATGCGCCAGCAGGCTCTTGCCCGAGCCGGAGGCGCCGACCACCGCCAGCACCTCGCCGGCCGCGATCGAAAGCGAGATGGCGCCGAGCGCCTCGATCTCGACATGCCGGAACAGCCTGTCGTAGCGGCGGAAATGAAGCGAGAGGCTGTCGATCTCGAGCAGGGACACGCCCGTTACTCCTGGCTCGCGCGCGGGTCGGTGAGGGTGCGCAGCCCGTTGCCGATGGCGTCGAAGCAGAGCACGACGAGGAGCAGCGACAGGCCGGGGAAGAGCCCGAGCCACCAGCGTCCCGCGGTCAGGTAGCGCATGCTCTCGGAGAGCAGGATGCCGATCGCCGGTTGCGACGGCTCGAGGCCGAAGCCGAGGAAGGTCAGGCCCGCCTCGTGCAGGATGGCGTGCGGGAACATCAGCACCAGCCCGACCAGCATCTGCGGCACCAGATGCGGCAGGAAGTGGTGCCGCGCGACGAACCACCAGGAGCGGCCGAAGCGGCGCGAGACGGTGACGTATTCCGCATGCCGCAGCTGCAGGATCTCGGCGCGCAGGATGCGGGTCAGGCGCGGCCAGTGGGTGACCGCCACCGCGATGATCACGGCGGTGGTGCCGCCGCCGAGCGCAAACGAGATCAGGATCAGCAGCACCAGATGCGGCAGGCCCATGGTCGCGTCGACGAGGAACGACACGACGGCGTCGACGCCGCGCCCGAGCGTCGCCGCGGCCAGCGCCAGCGCCGTCGCGATGACGACCGAGACGCTCGCCGCGAGCAGGCCGACCTCGAGGCTGACGGCGAGGCCCTTGATCGTGCGGGCCAGCATGTCGCGGCCCATCGGGTCGGTGCCGAAGGGGTGCGCCAGCGAGGGCGGCAGCAGGCGGGCGGCGAAATCGGCGCGGATGCCGGTCTGGCCGAGCAGCACCGCCGCGACGAGGACGCCGAGCACGACGGCGAGGCCGGAGGCGACGAGGATCGCCGCCGCGGCGCGGCCGTTGAGCGGACGGCGGAGGGCCGGCTGGTTCGGCGCGACGAGCGTCATGGCGCGGCTCCCTGCACGGCGTCGGCATCGGCGGTCGCCATGCGCGGATCGACCAGGCGGTAGAGCGCGTCGGCGATGGTGTTGCCGGTCGACACGAAGAGGGTGGTGAACAGCGTGATGGCGAGCAGCAGCGGCACGTCGCCCCGGATCCCCGCCTCGATGGTGGCGCGGCCGAGGCCCGGATAGGCGAAGACCTGCTCGGCCAGCACGGAGCCGCCGAACAATTCGCCGAGCGAGGCGAACAGCACCGTGATCGCCGGCAGCGCGGCGTTGCGCGCGCCGTGGCGTAGCGCGATGTCGAGCCGCGACGCGCCCTGCGCCTGGGCGTAGAGCACGTAGTCGGAGCGCATGATCTCGATCATCTTGGCGCGGGTGTGCAGCGCGATCTGCGCGATGCCGAGGATCGACAGCGCGGCGAGCGGCAGGATCAGGTGGCGGATCCGCTCGACGAGCGTGACGTCCTCGGGCAGCACGCCGACCGGCCCGGCGCAGCAGACCGGCGTCCAGCCGAGCGAGACCGAAAAAACCATCAACAGCAGGATGGCGATCCAGAAGGTCGGCGTCGATGCCAGCACATAGGCGTAGACGCGGATCAGCCGGTCGGCCCAGCCGCCCTGCCAGGCGCCGGCGACGATGCCGAGCGCGAAGCCGAACAGGCCGGAGAAGATCCAGGCCAGCCCCATCAGCACCAGCGAGGTCCTGAAGCGCGTGCCGATCACCTCGGCGACCGGGGCGTTGTAGGTGACGCTCCAGCCGAGATCGCCGGCGAGCAGATTGCCCAACCATTTCGTGAACTGCACGCCGACCGGCTGGTCGAGGCCCCATTCGGCCGCGATCAGCGCCCGCTGTTCGGGCCCGACCTTGGCGATTTCCGGCCCGAGATAGGCGTTGATCGGATCGACCGGCGACATCTTGGCGAGCGCGAAGGCGACGAGCGCCACCGCGACCAGCACGAGGGCGAGGCGGACGATCCGGAAGGCGATGAAGCGGGGCCAGGGCTGCATGAGTTCGGCTTAATGCGTTTCAGGCAAGGCGGATGCCCGTTCGCGTGGGGCGACGCGAACGGGCATGGCGTGAGCGGTTCGTCGAAACGCGGAACCGCTCAGTCGCAGGTCCACTTCCAGTTCTGGATCGACGCCGTGATCGGCCAGCCATGGCCGTGCGGCTCGATCTGGGTCTGGCCGACGTCGAGGCATTCCTGGACGAAATAGACGTGGTCGAGATTGGCGAGCCAGGCCCAGCCGGCCTCGCCCTTCGGGCCGAAGCCGGTGGTGCCGTCCCACTCGGCCTTCTGCCAGGCCGGATAGGAGGCTTCCAGGCTCGCCGCCGACTGCGCCCCGGCCAGGTGGCGATCGACTGCTTCGCTGGCAAAGTAACCGGGGTTGAAGTAGCCGATCCCGCCGAAGCCGCTCTGGTAGAGGCTGTAGACCTCGAGCGGGCTGTGGCTGCCCCAGCCGAACAGCACCGGCTCGGCATGCATGACGCGCTCGATCGCCTCCCAGGTGATGCCCTGCGCCGTCGCCTCGATGCCGAGCGGCAGCAGCAGCTCGGCGAGCGTCATGGCGATCGCCTGGCGGGTCGAATCGGAAGCCGGGTAATTGATCGGGAAGGCGGCGCGGACGCCGTCCCTGGCGCGGATGCCGTCCGCGCCCGGCACCCAGCCGGCCTCGTCGAGCAGGGCCTTGGCGGCGTCGAGGTCATAGCCGACGGCGGCGTCCGCATTCGACCAGGGCAGGCCGTCGGCCGGGCCGTAGGCCGGCGTGCCGTGGCCGTGCAGCGCCACGTCGACGATCACCTTGCGGTCGACGCCGAGATTGATCGCCTGGCGGATGGCGCGGTCCGAGGTGACGGCATTGCCGAGCTTTTCGCCCTCGGCGTTGGTCTTGCCCTCGTCGGGCTGCATCGGGAAGGTCAGGCCGCGATTGTCGACGGTGCGCGAGACGACGGTCTTGAAGCCCTTCGGCACGGTGTCGGCGAGCGCGGCGGGGGCCGAGACCATGTCGACCTGGCCGGCGCCGGCCGCCGCCATGCTGGTGTCCTCGCCGGTGAACAGGAAGGTGATCCGCTCGAAGTCCGGCTTCTTGCCGTAATAGTGCGGGTTGGTCTTGACGATGAGCTGCTCGCCTTCGGTCCAGGAAACCAGCTCGTAGGGGCCGGAACCGATCGGCTGGCGGGCATAGGCCTTGCCGTATTTCGCCTCCGGCACGATGCCGAGCGCATAGAAGTTCTCGGTGAAGGTGATCCAGGGCTTCTTCAGCTGGATCACGACGGTGCCATCGTCGCTGGCCGTGGCGCTTTGCATGACGGTCAGGTCGAGCGCGCCGCCGGCCTTGGCGGCCTCGCTGAAGGTAAAGGCGACGTCGCGCGCGGTGAGCGGCGTGCCGTCGGAGAACTTGGCGTCGGGCCGGACCTGGATCGTCCAGGTCAGGCGGTCGTCCGAGAGCGACGTCGTGGTGGCAAGGTCCGGCACGGTGTTCATCGCGGGGTCGCGCGAGAGCAGCGTCGACTGGAACAGCGGATGGCCGTAGCGGCCCCAGCCGAGCAGCGGGTCGTAGCCGGTATCCGGCTCGCCGCCGATCGCCAGCACCAGCTCCTTCTTTGGCGCCGCGGTGGCGTCGCCCGCCAGCGACGTTCCCGCGGCCAGGGCAAGGGCGAGTGCCAGTGCCGGTTTGACGAAGCTGCGCATGTGATGGCCCCCAACTGGATGGTCCCGGTGGTGCGGCTCTCTGCCGACAACCCCCGCTTGGTGCAAATCCATCAGACAGTGTGAGGTAAGTCAACAAAGCTCATACGAGTCTCGGACCCTAGAACGCGTTTTCCCGTGCGGAAGGCGGAACGGGCGGACGGGCGAGGGGTTGAATCGCGGAGCAGGCGGCCGCCGGGCCGCGAGGGCGAGGAGGACGCGATGACCCAGTTCACCGAACAGCAGATCGCCGACGAGGCGCACCGGCTCTGGCTCGCGGAGGGCAGCCCGGAGGGGCGCGCCGCCAGCCACTGGCAGCAGGCGATCCACAATCTGCAGGCGCGCGAAGGCCAGCCGCCGAAGAGCCAGAGCGAGATCGCCGGCGAGGCGATGTCGCCGGAGAAGATCGCCTCCGAACTCTGACGCCAGTCGGGATCAACGCGCTCGCGCGCCGTGCCACGATGGCACGAATTAGCTTCCCGGCTCCGCGCAGCGACGGCGGCAAGGGCGCTCTGCCGGCGATGGCCGGGCATCGCGGCCGCCCGGTCAGGGCAGGTGGTCGATCTCGACGAGGCCGATCGAGACCTCGCGGGCCAGCACGATCAGCGCGGCGACGAACAGCGCCATGGCGATCAGGAACAGCAGCGCCGCGCCGACTTCGTGGTCGCGGTTGAAGAAGGCCGCGACGAAGCTCCAGCCGATCAGCAGCGTGGTGCTGATGGCGCTGGCGATGGCGAGCGAGATGGCGCGCTGCAGCAGTCTGGCGCGGGCCTTCAGGCGGGGGATGTCGGAGCGGAGCGGCAGGCGCCGGTCCTCGTCGTCGCCGATGCCGTGGATCGAGCGGCTGCGCTCGATGATCACGTTCAGGCGGGCGACGAGCAGGCCGACGAAGGACCCGGTCGCGCCGAGCAGGAAGGCCGGCGCGGTGGCGTGCAGCATGACCTGCGAAAGCTGCGACAGGCTCGGGGCGTTGTCGATCATCTCGGCGTGAATCCGGTGGCGGGATCCCGGGCAGCGAGCCCTGGATGGAAGGGAAGGCGCCGCCATCGCGGACGGCGCCTTCCGGGTCTCACTTCAGCTCGATGCCGAGCTTGGCGCGCTCGTCCTTGAACACGACGGCGATCGCCTCGATGATCTTCTTGTCGTGATTGGCCTTGCAGTAGACGATCACCTCGTGCTCGAGCTGCTTGCTCTTGGCGATGTCGTAATAGTGCTTCTTGGCAAGGCCGTTGTACCAGCCGCTGTACCAGGCGGTCAGCGCGTCGGCGTCTTGCTGGTAGGTGCCGGCGAGCTGGGCGCAGGTCAGCGCCTGGACGTCGAGGAAGCCGTTCTCGTCGGCATAGGCGGTGAGCGGCGTCGCCGTCTGGGCGAGGGCGAGCGGGGTGCCGGACGCCAGGATGGCGCCGGCAAGCAGGATCGTCCGGATCATGGCGGGTGTCTCCGCGCTGGGGTTGGGAACGCGGCGGGCGCCGCTCACATCGCCTTCTCGACCGGCGGGATGATCCAGCTGCCGTTCAGGATCGACGGGTCGCTTTCATCCGGCCAGTAGAGGCGCATCATCAGGTAGAACTTGCCCTTTGGCGCCGGCAGCCAGTTCGACTCCTTGTCCTTCCCCGGCGAGCGGTGCTGGATCAGGATGTCGACGGAGCCGTCCGGATTGGTCTTCAGGTCCTGCCGCGCGCTGATCGAGTAGCGGTTGATCGGGTTTTCGACGAAGAAGTACTGGTCGTTGTACATCGTGATCGACCAGAACCCCTTGACCGGCGGCAGCTGCCCCTTCTTGAAGGTCAGGACATAGTTCTCGCCGCCATTGTAGCCGCGCGAGAACAGGCCGCTGCCGTCCTTGAGCGAGGTCGGGTAGACCGCGTCCTGCGGCCGGTTGGCGCCGAGGCCGATCGCCGTGACGAGGGCGCGCTGGATGTAGTTGGTGCCGTAGAGGCCGGTCTTGGTGGTGAAGCCCCAGCCATTGACGTTCTGGATGTCGCCGTCGCTGAACTTGAAGTGCATCATGACGCGGTCGAAGGCGAGATCCGGCAGCCGCTTCTCGAAGGCCGGGTCGAACTTCGATTTGTCGAACTGGCCGGGCGCGATGCCGATGGCGGCGAATTTCTCGATCGCCGGGGCGTCGGCGGGGGCCGGCGGATTGGCCTTCATCAGCTCGCACAGCAGCGTGAAATATTCGGCCGCGCCCATGCGGTTGACCTGCTCGCGCACCGCCGTCTTCATGTCGATCGACGGATCGACCTTGCCGGCCGGCGGCGTGTAGGGCTTGCCCCAGGTCGAGAGCGGCTGCAGCTTGCAGGCGTCCTGGATCTTGTGCACGGCGGCGTAGTCCTCCGGCGTGCCCTCGCAATAGATGCGGCCGAGCAGCCAGACGATGCTGGTCGGCGACTTGTATTCGGTCACCCCCTCCGGCAGCGTGCCGGACCAGCCCGGTCCGGTGATCGCGAAGGTCTGGCCCTTTTCCCCCGTGGTGCGCGAGCCCGGCACCTGGAAGACGTTGGTCCAGCCGTCGAGCATCGGGAACAGGAAGTAGCGGTCGCCCATGTCCGGGTACGCGAACACCCAGGGCTCGCTGCCGACGTCGATGAAGGCGGTGGTGTAGAGTGTGTCGGCGTTCGGCGCCGTCACGTCCTTGAATGAGGCGTCCGGATATTCCCGGAGCTTGATCAGCGTGCCCATCGGGGCGCGCGTGCCCTTCGGTTCCGCCACGTTGGTGATGACGCGGCGCGTCATCTCCATCGTCACCAGCGGATAGCCGTAGATATAGGCCTCGACGCCGGTCCAGAATTCGTCCGAGCCGGCGAAGGCATCGCTGAGCGGGCCGTCGAGGGCCTTGGCGGGCGAGATCGCGGCCGAGCCCAGGAGGCCGAGGCCGAGCATGCTCGCGGTGCGACGCGTGATGTCCATGGTCGTTTCTCCTTGATCAATAGGGCCGATAAGGCGGGTAGTAAGGATAGGGCGCGTAGGGCGGATAGGGATAAGGCGCCGGGTAGCGATAGGCCGCCCCCGCCGCCGCGCCGGCATAGAAGGCGCCGCGATAGGCGGTGCGCCGCGCCGCGCCGGCGAAGGACAGCGGCGTCAGCGGCATGCCGATGATGTCGATGAACACCGAGGCCGGGCCGTCCGCATTGCCGAGGTCGCCCTCGAGCACCGCCACGTCGAACACGATGTCGGCGCCGTTCGCCTTCGGGGTCATCAGCGTCACCACCGCGTCCTTGACGGTGCCGCCCGCCTTGTCGAACACCGACACGGTGGCGTTCGGCGGATCCTTGGCGAAGCTGTCGGAGCCTTCCGCCCATTCCTCAAGCAGATGGGCGGTGAGCGCGTGGCCGGCGGCGCGTACCGGCCGGTCGGCGAAGATGATGGCGTTCGGCGCCGCGCCGGTCAGCGTCAGCTTGCTGCCCTCGAGCTTGGCGCCGGCGGCGTTGAGCACGATCAGCGACGGCTCGATCTGCGTCTTGGAACTGCCGCCGATCGTCTTCTGGGCCGGTGCCTGGATCGCGTCCTGCGCCAGGGCCGCCGGTGCGGCGACGACGGCGCAGCAAAGTGCCGCCGCCGACAGGAAGTTTCGCATCATGGTCGGTCTCCCTCGGACTTCCCTCGAAGCGGTACGGCCGCCTCATCCGTCGGACCCTGGGGGGCGCCCGATCGTCGCGATCCGCGCATGGCGCAGTTCGCCGTCGATTTCCTTCAGGGCGCAGCGCACGAAGCCGAGCCATTCCAGCCGCCGTTCGGCGCGTAGCGGCTCGTCGAGCCGGTCCACCGCCGAGAGTGCCGCCTCGGCGATCGCCAGCTCCTCGCAAATGTCGCGAAAGCGCTCGCTCGCCTGCGCCAGGCCCCGGATCTCGGCCTCCCTGGCCGGAAAGTGGCGGATGGCGGCGAGAACTCCGTCTCCCCCGTCCCCCGCCGCATCCCAGCCCGCCGTCTCCGCGCCCGCCCGTTCCGGGCCTGCCCAATTCGTGCCTGCCATGTCGAACTCCAGATCGCCTGTCGTTCTTCCCCTGGTCACGCAGCAGCTATAGTGTGCGGTGGCGCTGTCGCTGCGTAAGCTTACGCGGCATTGGGGGTAACAAACGCGATGCGGAGCTGGTTTGCCGCCATGACGGTGCGCCGCGCGGACACTGCCGCCGCCTTGCCGTCGGACGGCTCGACGCCCGGCGGCGGCGTGGCGACGCCGGCGTCGGAGCCGACGCCCGAGGCGATCCGGGCGGCGCTCGACCAGGTCTTGCAGAGCGCCGGATTCGACGCCCCGGCGCGCGCCCGCCGCTTCCTCGCCTATATCGTCGACGAGACGCTGGCCGGGCGGGCCGAGCGCATCAAGGCCTACTCGATCGCTACCGACGTGTTCGGTCGCGGCGCCAATTTCGACGCCCATTCGGATCCGATCGTGCGGCTCGAGGCCGGACGCCTGCGCCGCGCGCTGGAGCAGTACTACCAGTCGGCCGGCCGCGACGATCCGATCGTCATCTCGATCCCGAAGGGCGCCTACGTGCCCGAATTCGCCGCACGACCGCGGGCCGAGGCGCCGGCGCCGGAGGTGGCCGCTCAAGGGCGGGCTCCGTGGGCGGCGCGCCTCGCCGGGCTCGGCGCCGTCGCGGTGGTGGGG
>JAEWAD010000146.1 GCA_023391905.1 Pseudomonadota bacterium
CCTCCAGCCCGCGCAGATGGGCGACGCCGGCGGCGAGCGCCAGCGCCAGCTCCTGTGCCTCCGACGCGCCGGCCTCGTGCCAGACACGCCCGTCGACCCGGAGGAAGCGGCTCGTCGCGTCGGCGCCGAAGGGGCGCGCCAGCTCGACCGCCGCATCCAGCAGGGCCGCGCTCGTGTCGCCGCCTTTAGGATCCAGCGCAAAGAGAGAATAGGGATCGAGCCCCAGATCGAAGTCGAGCGCATCGAGCGGCAGGTTCTGGCTCCGGGCGAGGTCGACCAGGGCGCGAGCCGCCTCGGGCGCCGCCCGGCCGGCCTCGAGCCGCAGCGCCACGAGATCGATCATCACGCCTTCCAGGGCGCGGGCGAGCGTGGCCGGGCTGGCATCGGCCAGTCCGAAGCCGCGCGCCGCCGGCGCATCGGCGAAAACCAGGGAGAGACCGGAAGCGCCGTTCTCGAGATCATCGAGCGCCTGACGCCGCGCTGCTTCGGGATCGGCATGGTCAATGCGCTGCACGACGCGCCACGGACCGGAACCGGCACGCACGGGGCGCGGATGCCCTCCGGCGGCCTTGGCATAGAGCGGTTCGATGCGCAGGCCGTCGGCCGAGTGCGAGACGAGCTTCGCCTCGAAATCGGCGCCCTTCAGCGCCTTCACCGCCAGCTGGCGCCACTCGGCCTCGCTGGCTGCATGAAACGCCGCGCCCGCCTGCGGTCTCGTCATCGGTCCGTCATTCCTTCCCGTTCCGTGGCGTGGCAGCGCCATCGAAGGCCGCCCCGATCCGGCTCATGGATAGGCTTCCTCGCGCCGGGGTTCAACGGGCCACGCGTCCCGCCCCGTGGGGCATGCTCGACCGGACCTCTGCAAAGGCCAAACGCTGGACAGCAACCACACCGGGTTCCGCCTGTGGCCGAAGCCGAAATCTGGGCCCGTCCTTGCGGCAATCACCAATCTGAGATTGCCAAACCGGGCCAAGGAACGAAAACTGTTCCCGTGACTTGATCACAGGACCAGCAACTCTGAATGGCTGGACATTTTCGAAGGGAAGGGATCGCCTTGACCCGTATTCTCACCAAGCTATGTGGTGGCGTGCTCGCCGTCACCTTCCTGGCAGCGGCGCCTGCCCCGACGATGGCCCTGCCGCTCGTCGCACCTGATCTCGCCGCCGGCGCGAATTCGAATGTCATCGACGTCCGGCACGGCGGTCCGCACAAGGAGATCCGGCGCGGCCATCGCCCCCCCGGCCATGCCGGCAATCGGCCTAACCATCGCCCGCCGAACTGGAACGGCGGCCATCGCCCGCCCAACTGGAATGGCGGTCACCGGCCAGGCTACCGTCCTCCGGGCTACCGTCCCGGATACTGGAACGGCTATCACGGCTACCAGTATGCTCGGCCGGGCTATCGCTACTACGATGGCTGGTGGTATCCGCTCGCCGCCTTCGGCGTCGGCGCCGCGATCGGCTCGATGGCCGCCCAGCCCTCCTACAACTACAACAGCTATGGCGGCGGCTACAGCGCGTCTCACTACCAGTGGTGCGAGAACCGCTATCGTTCGTACCGGGCGTCCGACAACACGTTCCAGCCGAACAACGGCCCGCGCCGCCAGTGCGCTTCGCCCTACGGCTAGGGCGGCACTCCCGACAATGGTCCCAAGGCCCGCTCCGGCGGGCCTTGTCGCGTTCAGCTCCCGAGCTCCGACAGCATCGCGGACAGGGCGCAGCCCGGCCGCCACTCGATGGCCTTCCAGCCCGCCGCCCGCGCCGCCACGACATTGGCGAGCGTATCGTCGATCAGAAGCAATTGCTCCGGCGGGAACCCGGAGAGCGCGGCGGTCCGCTCGAAGAAGGCTTGATCCGGCTTGCGACAGCCCAAGGCCGCCGAGTAGTAGATGCCGTCGAAGTGCCGATCGAGGCCGAGGCGATCGATCAGATGCGCCGCCCGAAGGTGCTCCTGGTTCGTGGCCAGATAGGCCTTGGTTCCGGCGTCCCGGTGAATCCGGAGCTCGTCAAGAAGCTCGATGTTCAGCCGCGCATCGTTTTCGAACCAGTAGGCAAGGAAATCATCAAGCGATAGATGCGGCGCGATCCGCGCCAGCACCGGCGCCAGATGCTCAGCCAGCCCCTGCCGACCGATGACGATCTCGTTCCAATAGGGAAGGAAGAACTCGCGCTGCAGTTCCGCGACCGTCAGGCCGAGATCGGCCTCGATCGTGGCCGCCCAGGGCCGCCCATCGGAAGGGCGACCACAAACCACGACGCCATCGACATCGACCATCATTGCGCCGATCACCGCGTTTCCTCGCCTTGCCGCAACGATCCGATCCAGCGACAGGCCGACGGCTGTCGAGCCTGAAGCATGCGTCACAAGCCTGGTGGTCGACAAGCAGCAACTGGCGGTCTGCTGCGAGGAAGGGCGATCACGCTGCCGTCCATGGCGAGAGGCCCGCCGGATGGCGAGCCTCGATCTGCCGGGCGACGAACGCCCTACTCGACGTGCGACTCGAGGAACCACAGCGCCTTGTCGAGGGTGCGCGAGAACGCAGTGAGGATATCGGCCGTGTCGGCGTCGCCGAGGTCGTCGGCCTTGTCGATGCCCTTGCGCACCTCATTGGCGACCTGCGCGTAGCGCTCGATCAGCTGGGCGAGGTGATCCGGGATCTTGGAAATATCGGTCGGATAGGGCGCGAGCTTCGTCGCCGACGCCACCGCCTGGGTGGTTCCAAGCGCGAAACCGCCGAGCTGGACCGCGCGTTCCGCCACTGTATCGGTGTGGCCGTCGATGTCGGCACGGAACGTGTCCAGCATCTCGTGAATGGCGATGAACTGCAGGCCCTTCAGGTTCCAGTGCGCCTGCTTGGTGACGAGCGCCAGGTCGATACCATCGGCCAGAACCGCGTTGAGCAGTTCGATCGAGGCCGTCTTGGTGTTGGACTTCAGGTCAATCGCGGTCTTCCGGGGCGCCATCGCCATCTCCTTTTGTTGAAGCGAATAGTCATATATCGATCAACGCGTACGGGACGACAAGGTTCGCCTCGCGCGTGCAAACGCGCCGGAGAGGATTTCCCCCGCGTTTACAGCCCCAACGCCCGAACGCGCATTTGGCTCCATCGCCATTTCACCGCTGGCAGATCGGCCGCGGCTGCGCTAGGACCGGCGCGCTGGGACGATGTCGATGAGGACCTCATGAAAACTGTGATCTGCGTGGAGCCGGGCAAGCTGGAATTCGTCGAGCGGCCCGAGCCGGCCGCGCCTGCCGCCGGCTTCGCCACCGTCGACATCAAGCATGTCGGCATTTGCGGCACCGACTATCACATCTTCGAGGGCAAGCACCCGTTCCTGGAATATCCGCGCGTCATGGGCCATGAGCTGTCGGGCGTCGTGTCCGCGGTCGGCGAAGGCGTCGCGCTCAGGGTCGGCACGCCGGTGGTCATCAACCCCTACATCGCCTGCGGCCATTGCGTCGCCTGCCGCAAGAACAAGCCGAACTGCTGCACGGCCGTGCGCGTGCTCGGCGTCCACACCGATGGCGGCATGGCCGAGAAGATCGTCATGCCGGCCGGCAACCTCTATCCGGCCGAGGGCCTGTCGCTGCGCGACGCAGCGATGGTCGAGTTCCTGGCGATCGGCGCCCATGCCGTGCGCCGCGCGCAGCCGGAAGGCGGGCGCGCGCTCGTCGTCGGCATCGGCCCGATCGGCCTCGGCGTCGCGATCATCGCCCGCATCGCCGGCCTCGAGGTGACGCAGCTCGACGCCAGCGAGGAGCGCCTGGCCTTTGCCCGCGACACGCTCGGCTTCGAGAAGTCGGCGCTGACCGGCCCCGACGCGCAGAAGACGCTGATGGCGGAGACCGGCGGCGAGGGCTTCGACGTCGTGTTCGACGCCACCGGCAACGCCAAGGCGATCGAGGCCGGCTTCGCACTGGTCGCGCATGGCGGCGCCTATGTGCTGGTATCGATCGTCAAGGACAACATCTCGTTCTCGGACCCCGAGTTCCACAAGCGCGAGATGATGCTGATCGGCAGCCGCAACGCCACCAAGGTCGATTTCGACCACGTCGTCGCCTCGATCAAGGCCGGCAAGGTGCCGCTCGACGCGCTCGCCACGCATGAGACCACGCTCGACCGCGTCACCACCGACATGCCGGTCTGGAGCCACGACAAGCGCGGCCTGATCAAGGCGCTGATCGCCGTCTGACTTCTTCGCTCCCCCGCGTCATCCGGCTTTGACAGCACCGTCCGAATGCAGGACGGTGCTGTCGAACTCGGGCGGGCGAACCGCCCCGGAGATCGGGAGCGAGGAATGGAATATCGGCAACTCGGCAATTCCGGCCTGAAGGTATCGGTGCTCACCATGGGCACCATGACCTTCGGCATGAAGGGCGGCTTCTCGAAGGTCGGCGACATCACCGAGGTCAAGGACGCGCAGCGCCAGATCGACATGGTGATCGACGCTGGCGTCAACCTGCTCGACACCGCCAACGCCTATTCGGGCGGCACCTGCGAGGAGATCATCGGCGACGCGCTCGGCGGCAAGCGCAAGGGCGGCGTGCTGATCGCCACCAAGGCGCGCTTCCCGATGGGCGACGGCCCGAACGATCGCGGCCTGTCGCGCTACCACCTGATCCGCGAATGCGAGGCCAGCCTCAGGCGCCTGAAGACCGACGTCATCGACCTCTACCAGGTGCACCAGTGGGACGGCCAGACGCCGCTGGAAGAGACGCTGGAGGCGCTCGACACGCTCGTCCGCCAGGGCAAGGTCCGCTATATCGGCTGCTCCAATTTTTCCGGCTGGCACATCATGAAGGCGATGGAGATCGCCCGCCGCGACCATCGCATCCCCTTCGTCTCGCAGCAGATCCACTACACGCTGCAGGCGCGCGAGGCCGAGCAGGAGCTGGTGCCGATCTCGCTCGACCAGGGGCTCGGCATCCTGATCTGGAGCCCGATCGCCGGCGGCCTGCTGTCCGGCAAGCATCGCCGCGACAAGGAGACGCCGCAGGACAGCCGCCTCGCCAAGGGCTGGACGGAGCCGCCGATCCATGACTGGAACCGCCTCTGGGACATCGTCGACGAGCTCGTCGCGATCGCCGGTGCACGCGGGGTGTCCGGAGCGCAGGTGGCGCTTGCGTGGCTGCTCGGCCGGCCGGGCGTGACCTCCGCCATCATCGGCGGCCGCACCGACGCGCAGTTCCAGGACAATCTCGCCGCCGCCGAGCTCAAGCTCTCCGAGGAAGAGCGCGCCCGCCTCGACAAGGTCAGCCAGCAGCCGCTGAACTATCCCTACTGGCACCAGGCGGCGACGGCCAAGGACCGCCTCGGTCCGGCCGACCTCGCCTTCCTGCAGCCCTATATCGCGGACTGAACGCGGGCACGAGAAACGCAAAAGGCCCGGCATGACCGGGCCTTTTCTTTTCCATCGGCGGAGGCTTGAACCCTAGAACTTGTAGTTCAGGCCCGCCTTGACCGCGTTGGAAGTGACGCCGACGTCGGCCTGGGCGGGTGTGCCCTCGAGCATCGTCTTGCTGCCGAGATCGACATAGTCGTATTCGAGGCGGCCGGTCAGGTTGGGCGTGAAGCCATATTCGACGCCGGCGCCGGCGGTCCAGCCGACGGCCCACTTGCTGTCGGAGCCGAAGCCCGCCTGCTTGGCCTCGACATCGCCATAGGCGACGCCGCCCTTGCCGTAGAACAGCCACTTGTCATAGGTGAAGCCGATGCGGGCCGTCGTCGAGCCGAGCCAGTTCAGGTCGATCGCGGCATCGCCGACATTGTCGCTGAGGCCGCTATAGGCGATGTCCGTCTCGAAGCCGACGAGCCAGGGATCGTTGACCTGGTAGTTGTAGCCGACCTGCGCGCCGAACAGGCCGCCGGTCACGCTGTCGAGGAAATCCGCGTCCTTGGTGCCGCTGCCCCAGCCGAAGCCGCCATGCACACCGGCATAGAAGCCGTTCCAGTCGAAGCCCGAAGGCTCCACCGGCGCGGGGATCGGTTCGTTGACGGCGATATCAGCAGCCGTCGCCGCGCCGGACACCGCCAGCCACGCCACGCCTGCAAGAAGAAATCGCTTCATCCCGTACCTCTCGAACCCGCACGCATACGCACCGAGCCCACCAGCCGGACTACCATAGCGCCAAAACAAGGCGCGATCACGGCCCATGATGATCTGAGATCGGTACGGATGCGGCATCCGTCAAGGCATGGGACGGCCGCGCTCAAAATCGAGGCGGCCGCTGCGGCAAGTCGGCAACAGTCGGCCCGGCTTCAGCGCACCAGGATCGCGCGGAAATCGTTGACGTTGGTCAACGTCGGGCCGGTGACGACGAGCCGGTCCAGCGTCTGGAAGAAGCTGTAGCCGTCATTGTCGGCGAGGCGCGCCGCCGGATCGAGACCCTGCGCCTTCGCCGCCGCCAGGATGCCGGCATCGATCCAGGCGCCGGCATTGTCCTCGGAACCGTCGATGCCGTCGGTGTCGCAGGCGATCGCCGCGATGCCCGTCTCGCCGCCGAGCGCCAGCGCGAGCGCCAGCAGGAACTCGACGTTGCGCCCGCCCCTTCCCTTGCCACGCACGGTGACCGGCGTCTCGCCGCCCGACAGGATCACGCAGGGCTTGGCGACCGGTTCGCCGTGCGCCGCCGCATAGGTGCCGATCGCCGCCAGCACGCGCGCCACGTCGCGCGCCTCCCCCTCGAGCGCGTCGCCAAGCACCAGCGGCGTCAGACCGATGGCACGGGCCCGCTCGGCCGCCGCATCGAGCGCCATCTTCGGCGTCGCCAGCATCTCGACCGCGCCGCCCGCGCCGGCCCCGACCGCGTTGGCGCGGATCGCCTGTTCGATGCGCGGTTCGATGGCGATGCCGTATTCGGCGAGGATCGCCAGCGCGCCCTCGGGATCCGATGCCTCGGGAATGGTCGGGCCCGAGCCGATCGCGCCGGGATCATCGCCCGGCACGTCCGAGATCAGGAAGGTCACCATGCGGGCCGGCGCAGCGGCCGCGGCGAGCCGGCCGCCCTTGATGGCGGAGAGCGCCTTGCGAACGCGGTTCATGGCGCCGATCGGCGCGCCGCTCTTGAGGAGCGCGCGGTTCAGTGTCTGCTTGTCCGCGAGGCTCACGCCCGGCGCCGGCAGGGCCAGCAGCGACGAGGCGCCACCCGACATCAGGAAGACGACGAGATCGTCCGGCCCTGCCGATCCGGCGATGTCGAGGATGCGCTGCGCGGCATCCATGCCGGCGGCGTCGGGCACCGGATGCGACGCCTCGACCACCTCGACGAAGCGGGTCGGCGTGCCATGGCCATAGCGCGTGACGGCGAGGCCCTCCGGCGGCGGGTTGCCGGCGGCCTCCCAGGCATCCTCGAACGCCCGCACCATGCGCGCCGCGCCCTTGCCGGCGCCGAGCACGATGGTCCGCCCCTTCGGCGCGGCGGGAAGGCGTCCCTCGAACCGGCCATCGGGCAGGGCGGCGGAAAGCGCCGCGTCGAACAGCGCGTGGAGGATGGCCTTGTCGGGCGAATGGAGGTCGAGCGTCATGTCAAATGCCTGTCCGCTGAGGCGCCGAGCGCGCGCCCGTTTTCCGGCATCGGGGGAGACTTGTCCCTGCGCGGCCAGGGACCGCACCGCTCATCGGGCGGCATCAATCCGAACCGACCCGACAAGCGCATCGAAGAGGGGACGAGCCTTTCCGATCGCTGGCGCTGTCGTGGCACAGGAGAGCGTGATTCGATAGGTCGGGGTGTCGGTCATCGCGATGTACTGCCGGATCTTGTCGTGGTCGGGACCGATCCTCGGCCGGACGATGGCGGCGACGCCCTGGCCGCCCTTGCCGAAGGCCACCGGGCCGATGCTCTCGACGTCGCCGAGCAGGCTCATCGCAGACCGCATCGACTGGGTCAGCTGCTCGATCGCCTCCGGTGCGTTCAGCACGGCCGGATCGAGCGAGCGGACTTCCTCCGGCTGCTCCTTCAGCGCGACGCTACAGAGGCTGCCGGACGTACCGGCCCTGGGCAGGCTGTCGCTATCGATATCGACGACGAGGTCGTGGCGCGCATGACTGCGGCGCTTGCCGATGACGAAGGTCGGCGGCACCTCGAAGGCAAGCCCGGTCGACGGATCCTGGAAGACCCGCCGCCAGGCCGGCTCCTCGCCCGCCGCCAGGACAGGGTTGCCGGTCGCGACGAGCGCGGCCAGGAGCAGCACGGCCGAAAGCCGGGCCTCACGCAGGCGAGGCCTGCGCCTCGATGGGATCCTGCAAGACAAGCCCGGCATGGCCGTGCACTTCCGTTCAGTCGCGGACGCCGACGACATAGTCCTGGATCTGGTCGACGATCGAGCCCGTCATCGGGATCGCGACGTCGCTCATCAGGAAGATGGCGAGGCGGGCGACGTCGTCCGGCTTGATCAGCCGGCCCCACGGCATCGAGGCTTCGGCGGCCGCGAGCCAGCTCTCGCCCTTGCCGAGCTTCACCGCCTGCATCTCGCGCTCGCCCGGCGTGTCGGCCCAGCCGAGATTGATGCCGTTGACGCTGATGCGGTCGAAGCGGTGCGAATGGGCGGCGTTCTTGGTCAGGATCGACAGCGCCGCCTTGGACGAGGCGTAGACGCCGAGCTCGGGCGTGCCGCCATAGGCATTGACCGAGAGGACGTTGACGATCGAGCCCGGCGCGCCGCGCTCGCGCAGATGCCGGATCACGCCCTGCATCAGGAACATCGGCGTGCGCACATTGATCGCGAAGACATGGTCGAAGAAGTCGATGTCGGCGTCGGCGATCGAACCGCGATCGGTATTGGCGGCGGCGTTGACCAGGCCGTCGACGCGGTCGAACCGGTCGAGCGTCGCGTCGATGACGATGTCGGCCGCGTCGGAATCGGCGAGGTCGACCGAGACGAAGCCGGCCTCGACGCCGAGCGCCTCCAGTTCGGCCGAGACGGCCGCGCCACGCTCCGGATTGCGCCCGACCAGCATGACGCCCTCGGCGCCCGAGCGGGCCGCCTCCAGCGCCACCGCGCGCCCGATGCCCTGTGTGCCGCCCGTCACCAGAAGGATCCTGCCGTCTACCCGCGCTTCCATCGTCCCCGTTCCTGCTTCATTCGCTGTTCGCCAGCCGAATTGGTTGTATGGGCTTGTCCCCGACAGAACGACGCGGCACGCTGAGCCGGCGCGGAGCGGGACACGAGCCGCGCGCGATCCTAGCCGGGCTGGTCGCGCGCGTGCAACTCGTGCGCGATCCGGCCACCCTGCTCTTGCCTTGCTCTTGCCCTGTGCTTGCCCCTTCCCGCCTGCCGGATCCGGAAATGCCCACGAAGATCGAAGAGACCGCCGCCCTGATCGCCGACGCGCGCCTCGCCCGCGCCCCGCTGGCGCTGCTGCCCGATGCGCTCCGCCCCGCCGATGAAGCGACGGCCTATGCCGTGCAGGCCCGTGTGCACGAGCGGCTGGCGGAAGACCGCTACGGCCGCCGCATTGGCTGGAAGATCGGCTGCACCACGCCGGTGATGCAGACCTATCTCGGCATTCCGAACCCCTGCGGCGCCGGCCTGTTCGAGGGCACGACGCACCGCTCCGGCGCGATCGTTCCGGCAGCCGGTTTCATTCAGCTCGGCATCGAATGCGAGATCGCCGTCCGCCTCGGCCGCGACCTCGAGCCGGGCACCACGCCCTTTCGCGCCGAGGACATGGCCGGCGCGGTCGAGAGCGTGATGGCGGCGATCGAGCTGGTCGACGACCGCTATGCCGACTGGCGCAAGACCGACACGCCGACGCTGATCGCCGACGATTTCTTCGCCGCCGGCTCGGTCCTGGGGGCGCCGCATTCGCTCGACGACATCCCGGATCTCGCGACGCTCACCGGCGTGACGCGGATCAACGGCGCCGAGGTCGCGCGCGGCAGCGGCGCCGACGTGCTCGGCCATCCGTTCAACGCCCTCGCCTGGCTCGCCAACAGCCTGGCCGGGCGGGGTTCCCGCATCAGAGCCGGCGAGATCGTGCTGACCGGCAGCCTGGTCGCGACGCGCTGGCTCAAGCCCGGCGACGCCGTCGAGATCGAGATCACGGGGCTCGGCAGGGTGGCGATGGCGGTGTCGGAGTGAGGGTCGGTACTTCACCTCTCCCTGAGGGAGAGGTCGACGCACGAAGTGGGGCGGGTGAGGGTTTACGACCTCACCGGATAGTTCCCTAAACCCTCACCCGGAGCTTCGCTCCGACCTCTCCCTGAGGGAGAGGTGAAGGGAGAGCCTTGTCCGACGAATTTGATTCCGCCTCCGGGAACAACTCGGCGCCCGCTGCTACCGAAAATGCTTCGAGAGCTTCAGGCCCTGTGCCTGGTAGTTGGAGCCGAGGCCGCTGCCATAGAGGACCGACGGCCGCTCCGCCATCTTCTCGTAGACCAGCCGGCCGACCGTCTGGCCATGCTCGAGGATGAACGGCACCTCGTGGCTGCGCACTTCGAGCACGGCGCGGCTGCCAGCGCCGCCGGCGGCCTGGTGGCCGAAGCCCGGATCGAAGAAGCCGGCATAGTGGACGCGGAACTCGCCGACCAGCGGATCGAAGGCGACCATCTCGGCGGCGTAGTCCGGCGGCACATGCACCGCCTCGCGCGAAACGAGGATGTAGAACTGGTCCGGGTCGAGGATCAGCTCCGCCTTGCCGCGCACCGGGATCGGCTCCCAGTAGTCGAGAACGTCACAGGCGGCGCGCTTGTCGACGTCAATGACGCCGGTATGGCGCTTGGCGCGATAGCCGATGATGCCGTCGGAGCCCTCGAGGTCGATCGAGAGCAGCAGGCCGGACGAGGCGTGGAACGCGCCGTCGACCAGCGGCTCGCGCGCATGGAGCGCGGCGAGCGCCGCGTCGTTCAGGCGCGTGTCGCCGCGGCGGAAGCGGATCTGCGACAGCCGCGAGCCGGCGCGCGCGACGATCGGGAAGGTGCGCGGGGAAACTTCCAGATAGAGCGGACCCTCATAGCCGGCCGGAATGGTGTCGAAGGACTGCGCCCGGTCGGTGATGACGCGGGTGAAGATGTCGAGCCGGCCGGTCGAGGATTTCGGATTGGCCGAGGCCTGCACGTCGGGAGGCAGCGCCAGGCTCTCCTGCAGCGGCACGATGTAGACGCAGCCGGTCTCGAGCACCGAGCCGTGCGTCAGGTCGATCTCGTGCAGCGTGAGCTCGGAGAGGCGGTCCTTCACCAGGACGGTCGGGCCGGGCAGGAAGCTGGCGCGCACGCGGTAGGCGACGCTGCCGAGGCGGAGGTCGAGGCTCGCCGGCTGCACCTGGTCGACGTCGAGCGGCCGCTCGATCCGGATCGCGCCGTCAGCGAGGCTCGCGCGGATCTGTTCGGCCGAGAGAATTCCGATTGCTGCTTCGCTTGACATGCCCGCTCCGTAACTCATGCCACTGCATAGGCGAGCAACGGGAGGGCGGCAAGTCATGCGCGACAGGCGCGCTATCAGAACTCGCCGTTGACGCCAAGCCGCCGGAGGCATATCAAAAAAACCATACACCGTGGTCAATTTGAGCCGACCGGCTTGCCGCCACGTTAAACAACGTCGCTAAAAGGTCGGTTGCCGGCGATCCGACATCCGATTTTTGGCCCGACCTCGCGTCGGGTTTTTCGTATCGGGATCTGAACGAATGTCCGAAGACAAGACCAAGCGCCCCCGCCGCCCCGCCACCGAGCTCGTGCATGGCGGAACCCTCCGCTCGCAGTTCGGCGAGATTTCCGAGGCGATGTTCCTGACCCAGGGCTTCGCCTATGACACCGCCGAGGCGGCGGAAGCCCGCTTCAAGGGCGAGGATCCCGGCTTCATCTATTCGCGCTTCTCCAACCCGACGACCTTCATGTTCGAGGAGCGCATGCGCCTGCTGGAGGGCGCCGCCGCCGCGCGCTCGACCGCCAGCGGCATGGCCGCCGTCACCGCCGCGCTGATGTGCATGCTTAGGGCTGGCGATCACGTCGTCGCCGCCAAGGCGCTGTTCTCGTCCTGTCTCTATGTCGTCGAGGACCTGCTGCCGCGTTACGGCGTGCAGTCGACCCTGGTCGACGGCACCGATTTGAACCAGTGGCGCGACGCCGTTCGCCCCAACACCAAGGCCTTCTTCCTGGAGAGCCCGACCAATCCGACGCTCGAGGTGATCGACATCGCCGAGGTCGCCAAGATCGCGCATGAGGCCGGCGCGCTGCTGATCGTCGACAACGTCTTCGCGACGCCGATCTGGCAGCAGCCGATCAAGCTCGGCGCCGACGTCGTCGTCTATTCCGGCACCAAGCACATCGACGGTCAGGGCCGGGTGCTCGGCGGCATCATCCTCGCCGCCGACGAGGCCTATGTGAACGACCACCTGCACAACTTCCTGCGCCAGACCGGCCCGACGCTGTCGGCCTTCAACGCCTGGGTGCTGCTGAAGGGGCTGGAGACGCTGGACATCCGCGTCCGCCGCCAGACCGAGAGCGCGGCGAAGGTCGCCGATGCGATGGCCAAGCACCCGAAAGTCGCGAAGCTGATCTATCCCGGCCGGGCCGACCACCCGCAGGCCGATGTCGTCAAGAAGCAGATGGGCGCCGGCTCGACGCTGATCGCCTTCGAGGTCGAGGGCGGCAAGGAAGCGGCGTTCCGCGTCGCCAGCGCCACCGAGGTCGTGACGATCTCCAACAATCTCGGCGACGCGAAGAGCCTGATCACCCATCCCTCGACGACGACTCACCAGCGCCTGAGCGAGGAAGCCCGGCTCGGTTTCGGCATCACGCCGGGCATGCTGCGCCTTTCGATCGGCCTCGAGGACGCCGACGACCTGATCGAGGACCTGCAGCAGGCGCTCGACAAGGCCTGACGGCTGCGACGCAAGCAACCGCCGGAACGGGATGTTCCGGCGGTTTCGCGCCCCATTGCGCGCCGGCCCGGCGGCCCCTGCGACAGTATAGGCTGGAGATGCGCTAAATTGCGCAGTGGCGATCGTGTGGTTGCCGTGATTACTGACGCCACATTGATTTGCCGCAAAGCCAAACACCGTTGGACTCACTAGGGTTCCTCGGCTAGTTTGGAACCCATCCAAGAAGCGGGCGCTGCTGATGGACTATCAATCGTTTTTCGTGGACGCGATCGCCGCTCTCCATTCGGAGAAGCGCTATCGCGTATTCGCTGACCTCGAACGCATCGTCGGGCGTTTCCCGCACGCGATCTGGCGTTCCGAGCGCGGCGCCCGCGAGATCACCGTCTGGTGCTCGAACGATTACCTCGGCATGGGCCAGCATCCGGACGTCGTCCGCGCCATGGTCGAGACGGCGCAGGGCCTCGGCACCGGCGCCGGCGGCACCCGCAACATCTCCGGCAACAACCATCCGCTGGTCGAGCTCGAGGCCGAACTCGCCGACCTGCACGGCAAGGAAGCCGGCCTCGTCTTTTCGTCGGGCTTCGTCTCCAACGACGCGTCGCTGTCGACGCTCGGCAAGCTTCTGCCCGACTGCCTGATCCTGTCGGACGAGCTCAACCACGCCTCGATGATCGAGGGCATCCGTCGCTCCGGCGCGCAGAAGCGCATCTTCCGCCACAACGACCTCGAGCATCTCGAGCAGTTGCTGAAGGAGGCCGCCCCCGGCCGCGCCAAGCTGATCGCCTTCGAGAGCGTCTATTCGATGGACGGCGACGTCGCCCCCATCGCCGGCATCTGCGATCTCGCCGAGAAGTACGGCGCGATGACCTATATCGATGAAGTGCATGCGGTCGGCATGTATGGCCCGCGCGGCGCCGGCATCGCCGAGCGCGAGGGCCTGATGCACCGCATCGACATCATCGAGGGCACCCTCGCCAAGGCGTTCGGCACCTTCGGCGGCTACATCACCGGCAGCCGCGCCGTGATCGACGCCGTGCGCTCCTATGCGCCGGGCTTCATCTTCACGACGGCGCTGCCGCCGTCGATCGCCGCCGCGACCACCGCGTCGATCCGCCACCTCAAGACCTCGCAGGTCGAGCGCGACCTGCAGCAGCATCACGCGCAGCGCACCAAGGAAGTGCTGATCGCCGCCGGCCTGCCGGTGATGCCGTCCGAGACGCATATCGTGCCGCTCTTCGTCGGCAATCCGGACCTCTGCAAGAAGGCCTCGGACATGCTGCTCGAGGAGCACGGCATCTACATCCAGCCGATCAACTACCCGACCGTGCCGCGCGGCACCGAGCGCCTGCGCATCACGCCGACGCCCTGCCACGACGAGACGCTGATCCTGGCGCTGCGCGACGCGCTGATCGACGTCTGGCAGCGCCTGTGGCTGCCGATGGGCCGCACCGCCCCGGCCAATACCGGCCGCGCCGCGGTCGGTGGCGCCACCGGCTTCGAGCTGTTCCCGCCGGCCGGCGGCTGAACGGGCGTTCTTCCGAATTCAAAAGGCCCACCGGTCGTCCCGGCGGGCCTTTTGCTTTTCGCGATCGGGAATGCCGGTTCTCCTGGCCGGTCAGACCAGGCGGACGGACATCCCGCCATCCGCGATCATCGGGCTTCCCGTCATGAAGCTCGACCGATCGGACAGCAGGAACAACGCCGCCTGGGCGATTTCCCTGGCGTCCGCCATCCGCTTCATCGGATGCAGTTTCGCGATGAATTCCATGACGTCCGGCTTCAATTCGCCGCCGACGGGCGTGACCGTTCCGCCGGGCAGGAGCGCGTTGACGCGAATGCCTTCCGCAGCATGATCGGACGCCAGCGACTGCGACAGGCCGATCAGTCCGGCCTTGGACGCGGCATAGGCCCCCATCCCGGGCAGGCCGCCATTGCTGAAGCCGACGAAGGATGAGGTGAAGACGATCGAACCGCCGCCCCGCTCCCGCATCGCAGGGATCTGCGCCCTCGCGGCCAGGAAGGCGGCCGTCAGGTTGACGGAGAGAACATCGTTCCAGGTGCCGAGTTCCATGTCGGCGACCGGTCCCATCTCGCCGACGATGCCGGCATTGTTGAACGCGGCATCCAGACCGCCGAATGCCTGCGTGGCGAGATCGACCAGGGCGCCGGCATAGCCCTCGTCCCGCACGTCGCCGGCCAGGTATACGGCCCTGCCGATGCCGCGGTTGATCGTCGCCGCAAGGGCTTCGAGCTCCGCCGACCGGCGCGCGCCGAGAACCACGTTGCCCCCCTCGGCCGCAAACAGCAGCGCCGCCGCCCTGCCGATGCCGCTGCTCGCGCCGGTGATGATGATCGACTTGTTTTCGAGCTCCATGACGTCCTGTTCCTGCTTCCCATGGTGTCCGGCCCCTCGGGGCCGGCTCCAGGGCACGGTGTCAGGCCCGCCGGCATCGTGCGATCCGCTTCCTGCGCTCGAATTCGTCGCGCGCGGCAGCGGGCGCATGAAAAAACCCTCCCCCGCGCGTGCGGGAGAGGGTTTGCTCGGGGCGACCCAAGGACTGTGCTTCAGGCGGCGACGTCCTCGGTCGTGCGGCCGATCAGGTCGATGTCGAACGGCACCGTCTGGTAGATCTCGTTGATCCAGTTGCCGAACAGCAGATGCGCGCTGCCGCGCCAGCTGTTGACCGGCGGCTGCTCCGGATCGTCGTTGCGGAAATAATCGACCGGCAGCGGCACGCCGAGACCCGCATTGACGTCGCGGAAATACTCGTCGCCCAGCGACTGGCTGTCATATTCGAGGTGGTTGAAGATGTTCAGCGCGCGATGGCGCGTATCGTCGAGCAGGCAGAGCCCCGTCTCGGCGCTCTCGGCCAGCACGACGATGCCGCTATCGGCCGGAATCTCCTCCTTGCGCACCTCGGACCAGCGCGAGACCGGTACGGCGAACTCGTCGGCGAAGCCGCGCAGATAGGGCGACGGTGCGCTCGCCGCCGGCACCTGGTGGCGATAGATGCCGAATGCCTTGGCCGGCAGGTCGTATTTCTGCATGCCGTGGAAATGGTGCACCGCCGCCTGCGCCGCCCAGCAGATGTTGAGCCCGCGATGGACGTGGGTCTGGGTCCAGTCGAAGATCCGCTGCAGCTCGCCCCAATAGGTCACCTGCTCGAACGGCATGCGCTCGACCGGCGCGCCGGTGATGATGAAGCCGTCGAAGCGCTCGTTCTTCACCTCTTCCCAGGGGCGATAGAAGGAGAGCATGTGCTCGGCCGGCGTGTTGCGCGGCGCATGGTCGGTGATCTGGACGAGCGACAGCTCGATCTGCAGCGGCGTCGCGCCGAGCAGGCGCGCGATCTGCGTCTCGGTGGTGATCTTGTTCGGCATCAGGTTCAAAAGGCCGATCTTCAGCGGACGGATGTCCTGCCGCACGGCATCCGCCGCGCGCATGACCACGACGCCTTCCGCTTCGAGCTTGCGGCGCGCAGGCAGGTCGTCAGGGATCTTGATCGGCATTTCGCATCAGCCTTCTTCCTGGAGGCCGACGCGTGACTGGGTCCGTATGATTGCCGGATCGGCCACATCCTCCCTTGCGGGAGTGCCACCTTGCCCGGAAAGGCAGGTTGGCGTCGGGCGTCGGCCCAACTCTTGATGTAAGCGGAAGCTCTAGCCGAGCAAGGGGCGCTTGGCAAGCACGAAGCGGGACGCTAGGCACCCGCTTCGAGTGCCAGGCGGATGGCGCGCTCGACCGGCGAGGCGGCGCCGTCCGCGCGCCACGGATCAAGCGGCCCGCGCGGCAGCAGGGGCGGCTGCGCCATGAAGCGGGGCACATGGCCGCGATGCGGCTGCGCCGCGTGGGCCAGGAGCGGATGGCAGAGATAGACGGTTCCCGCCGGACCGGTCGCCAGCGCCTCCCCCCGCCCCTCCGTGACGGCGAGCCTCCCGGCGAGCTCCATGAAGTCGAGACCCGCCTCGCCTTCCGGCGCCAGGACGCGGGCGACGTCGCGATGCGAGCCGACGCGGATGCGTGTCGGCGCATCGGCCTCGCTCACATCCGAGAACAGGAAGAGCATCAGCAGGGCCCGCCCCGTCGACTGCGCATTGATGCGCCAGGCGAGATAGTTGCCGGGATCGCTGCCGGGGAAGCTCGCGTCGACGTGCCAGCCGGCATCGCCCGGATCCTGTTCGCTCGGGAAGCGGATCGGAAAGCTGCCGAGCGTGCTGCGGGGCAGCCATCGGCCTTCACCCACGAGCTGGTCGAACGCCGCGCGCAGTCGGGGCGCGTTGGCCGCCTCGGCAAAGGGCGGCGCGCCATATTCGCCGAGCCGGACCACCGGTCGCGTCCAGCTCGACGGATCACCCGGATTGCAGCCGGTATCGCGCCAGAGGATGGCCCTCGCGGCCAGCGCCGTCTCCGGGGAGAACGCCGCATCGAGGCGCACGAAGCCGTTGGCGACGAAGCCTTCGATCTCCGCATCGGTCAGGACCTGGGACGCATCGGTCATGGTGCGAAGTCTGCGGGCCGGTCCGCGATGCGTCAACCCGGCGGCTGATTGCACAATTCCGGCCCACTGCTAGGCTCCCGGTGCCCTTGGTGCCCGCCCTGGGCCGCAGACGAGACGGAGTGCCTGCCGCATGCCCGATCGAACGCCCGCACCGGAAGCCGCGAACACCGCCATTCGCACCATTAGCGAAGCGCTCGTGGCGGAACCCCGCATCCGCGCGCTGGCGCTCAGCGGCAGCTATGGCGCCGGGCTCGAGGACGCCTATAGCGATCTCGACTTCCTCGTCGTCGCCGACGACGGCGCGACGGACGCCGTCGTGACGCTCTGGCGCAGCGCGGTGGCACGGGTCGGCGAGATCGTCCTGTGGCGCGACCGGCAGGTCAAGCCGAGCCTGATCAACGCCATCACGGCCGACTGGCTCCGGATCGACGCCGACTTCGCGACCCCGCGCGAAATCACCCGGCGGACGCGCGACGGGCTCAAGATCCTCTTCGACCACGACCAGCTTTTCGACGCGCTGCCGGAAGCCGCCGCGAAGCCGGGGCCCAACCCCGAGCGCCTGATCTGGCAGATCGAGGAATTCCTCCGCATCCTCGGCCTGCTGCCGCTCGCCATGGGGCGGGCCGAATACTTCAACTCGATCACCGGCCTGCTGCACCTGCGCACCCTGATCGTCGACCTGCTGGTCGAGGAAACCGCCGCGCCGCATCGCGGCGGCGCGCTGCATCTGAACCGGCTGATCACGGCGGAGCAGAAGCAGGCGCTGGCCGCCCTGCCCCCGCTGGTGGCCGAACGCGACGCGCTCATCGCTGCAGAGCTCGCCTATGCGGCGCTCTACCTGCCGCGGGCGCGGCGGATGGCGGCACGCCTCGGCGTCGATTGGCCCGAGCGGTTCGAGCGAGCGACCTGGGCGCATCTGCGCGCCACCCTCGGCATCGAGCCCCCGGCAGCGGTGCAAGAACACCGGCCGGAATGAAAAAGGCCCGCCGATGGTTCGACGGGCCTTTCATGACAGGGAACCGGCTCGCGCCTATTTCGACAGCCAATCGGCCAGCCGGCGCGTCGCTTCGCGGATCTGGTCGAGATCGCGCAAATAGCAGAGCCGCATGAAGCCGTCGCCGCCGGCGCCGAAGGCCTCGCCCGGTGCCAGGCCGACACCGGCCTCGTCGACGAGACGCAAGGCCAGCGCCCGCGTGTCGGGCTCGCCGTCGACGGCGAAGAAGGCGTAGAAGGCTCCGGCCGGCCGGACCAGCCGCACCCGCCCCGTCCGCTCCAGGCCGGAGCAGACGATCTCGCGGGCCTCGGTCGCCCGCTGGCGCTGGAAGTCGATGAAGGCGTCGCCCTGCTCCAGCGCCGCGACGGCGCCGCGCTGCAGGAATTTCGGCGTGCCCGAGCTCGAATACTGGACGAGGTTCTCGATCACCTGGCCGAGCGCCGGCGGCGCCGCGATCCAGCCAACCCGCCAGCCGGTCATCGCCCAGTTCTTCGACATGGTGTTGACGAAGAGGATGCGGTCGTCGGCTTCCATGATGTCGTAGAAGGAGGGCGCGCGATTCCCCTCGTAGAAGAAGCGCGTATAGACCTCGTCCGAGACGATCCAGAGACCGCGCGCCCGCGCGAAGTCGAGGATCGCCTGAAGCTCCTCGCGCGTCGCCGTCCAGCCGGTCGGGTTGCAGGGCGAATTGAGGAACAGCGCCTTGGTGCGCGGCGTCACCGCGTCGAAATAGCGGTCGAGGTCGAGCGTCCAGCCGGCATTGCCATAGGTGAGCGGCACCTCGACAACCGTGGCTCCCCCCACCTCGGCGGCGGCGGCGAAATTCGGCCAGGCGGGGGTCGGCACGACGACCTCGTCGCCCTGGCCGGCGACCATGCGGAGCGCGATCTGGATCGCCGGCATGCCGCCCGAGGTGACGAAGAAGCGATCGACGTCGAACGGGCGGCCATAGACGCGGGCGTGATAGTCGGCCAGCGCCTGGCGCAGCTCCGGAATGCCGCGCTGATGGGTGTAGAACGTCTCGCCGGCCGAGAGGGCCGCCTGCGCCGCCTCGCTGATGAAGGCGGGGGTCGGCAGGTCGCCCTCGCCGACCCAGAGCGGGATCAGGCCGGCGCGGTCGCGGCCGTAGTTGAAGACCTCGACGATGCCGCTCTCCGGCGCTTCGCTCGCTTCCGGACGCAGTGTCTTGAGTGCGGGATGGACTGTCACGCGTTGTTCCAAATGGCTGATGGCGCCGGCCCCACGCCGCGGCGCCATGGGATGATCGACCTGTATAGCAGGCAACAAAGACAAAACGGCGGCCGAAGGCCGCCGTCCGGTCGCGCTATGCGGCGCGAAAAATCAGCCGGCCTTCTGCTTGGCCAGGAGGTCACGGATGTCGCGCAGCAGCGCCACGTCCTCGGGCGTCGCGGGCGGTGCCGCCGGCTCGGCCGCCTTCTCGCGCTTCATCCGGTTCATGCCCTTGACGATCAGGAACAGGATCCAGGCGACGATGATGAAATTGATGAGCAGCGTCAGGAAGTTGCCATAGGCGACGGTGGCGCCGGCCTTGCGCGCCGCGTCAAGCGTGGCCTGCTTCTCGCCGGCGAGCTGGATGAACTTGTTGGTGTAATCGATACCGCCGGTGATCACACCGATGATCGGCATGATGATGTCGTTGACGATCGAATTGACGAGGCCGCTGAAGGCGGCGCCGATGATGATACCGATGGCCAGATCGACCACGTTGCCCTTGAGGGCAAACTCCTTGAATTCCTTCAGCATGCACGTCTTCCTTTTGCCCAGCTCGCTGCGCCAGCTCGATTCACCACGCGCGGAACTATAGCGCAGGCTCCGGACGCGTGAAACGTGTACGGCTGCCGTATCAATACTGGCGAAGGCGAAACGCACAGGGCTGCGGCGCCGGGCGCGATTGACGCGCCGGCTCGGCCGGGGGTAAGAGCCACGGACCATTGCCGAGAAAGACCATGTACCGCAGCGTCACGCGATCGATCCAGGTGACCGTGCAGCCCCGTTTCGTCGAGGATGATTCCGCGCCGAGCGAGGGCCGCTATGTCTGGGCCTACACGATCGAGATCCTGAATCTCGGGCTCGAGAACGTCCGCCTGCGGTCGCGCTGCTGGAAGATCACCGATGGCAAGGGCCGCACCGAGGAGGTGCGCGGCATCGGCGTGGTCGGCAAGGAGCCCTCGCTGAAGCCGGGGGAAAGCTTCGAATATACGAGCGGCTGCCCGCTCTCGACGCCGTCCGGCATCATGGTCGGCACCTACCAGATGCAGACCGACGACGGCGAGATGTTCTCCGTCGACATTCCCGCCTTCTCGCTCGACATCCCGAACGCCGCCCGCGTCCTGCACTGAGCGCTTTCTAGGTTCGGGCCCAGACGCAGATACCCCCTCCGCCATCATCCTCGCGAAGGCGAGGATCCATGC
>JAEWAD010000180.1 GCA_023391905.1 Pseudomonadota bacterium
ACGCAGCCGAGCGCGGCGAGCGCGAGGAGGATATCGGCGGCGAGCTGCGGCGACAGGCCGAGCATGCGGGATGCGATCGTGCCCGCGAGCGCCGCCTCGGCGGTCAGGAGCGGCAGCAGGGTCAGCACGACGGCGAGGGCCGCCAGGGCGCGCACGGGCGCTCCGAAGCGGATCCCGAGCGCCTCCGCCAGGGTCGCGGCGGACACAGAGCGGGTCGACGGGGCGACGGCGAAGGTCGCGAGCGCCAGCCCGACGACGAAGGCACCGACGAGGATCAGGCCGCGTCCTCCGCCCAGCGCCGTTCCGACGGGGGCGGCGACCAGCACGATGGTGGAGAGCGCGGTGCCGACGACGGCCCATGCGATCGTCACGGAGCCGAGCTTGCCGCCGCGCATGATGTCGCCGAAATCGAGCGAGCGAACTCGCAGTGCGACCACGGCGGCGACGGCGAGCGGCACGATCGGGAAGAGCGCCGGCAGGACGGGCCAGGCGCCATAGCGGTCGAGCGCCTCGACGAGGCCGAGGCTCGCCAGCACGATGACGAAGGCCGCCACCGCCATTGTCCCGAGGCGCGCTTCTCCGACCAATTGACCCTCTCGGCCTGCAGATGGGAACGCGATCGGACAGGAGCCGGCGTGGCTTGTCAACGCCGGTGCAGGAGAGGCTCTGGGTCGATGGGTCGATCAGGCCGTCACGCGCTCAGCGCGAGCTCGCGGGGGTGGATCAGGCGGGCCGCCGGCCGCTCGAAGGTCTTCACGCCGCGCTTGAAGCCCATCAGCGGCGGCGCGATCTCGGCGACGGCGCGGGCCGGATCGACGGCGTCCATGACGATCATGTCCGCGGCATTGCCGACCGCGATGCCGTAGTCGGTGCAGCGCATCAGGCGCGCCGGCGCCGCCGTCACCATGTCGAGGCAGCACAGCATGTCGGCCCGGCGTCCGAGCTGGGCGACATGGGCATAGAGGTTGGCGATCCGGTTGAGCGATCCGTCGCCGAAGGGCGTGAACGGGTTCAGGACATTGTTGGTGGCGAGCGAGCAGGTCACGCCGAATTCGGCCAGGCGATGGGCCGGGGCGACACCGCGCGGGACATTGTGGTCGTGGCCCCGTCCCATCAGGTAGAGGTCGGTTGCCGGCAGCACGGTGACGGCGATGCCGGCGGCTGCCAGGCGCTGGCCGATCCGGGAGAGTGCTTCGGCGGGCAGGGCGGACAGTTTGGTCGCATGCCCGACGGCGACGCGGCCCGCCCATCCGGTCCGTTCCGTCGCGGCGATGACGGCATCGAGGTGCATCCAGCTCGGGTCGAGATCGAAATCGAGATGAAAGTCGATGTCGAGGTCGAAGCGCCCGGCGATCGCGAAGATGCGGTCGATATGCGCCTGCGGATCGGTGTCGGTATAGGGGCAGCCGCCGATCAGGTCGGCGCCGGCCGCGCAGGCGGCGACCAGAAGCGCCTCGGCGCCGGGATCGTTCAGGAGACCCTCCTGCGGGAAGACGCAGAGCTTGAGATCGACCGCCCAGGCATAGTCCTGCCGCAGGCGGCGGAGCGCCTCGAACGAGCGCAAGCCGATGCGCGGATCGATCTCGACATGCGACCGGATCCGGGTCGTGCCCTGCAGGATCGCCTTGACGAGGGTCTGCTCGGCGCGGGCGTAGACGTCTGTCTCCGTGAAATCGCGCTTCAAGCGGGCCACCTCGGCGATGGCGTCGCCGAGCGCGCCGTCGGCCTTGCAGCGATCGAGGATGCAGGACTTGTCGAGATGCAGGTGGCTGTCGACGAAGCCGGGCAGCACGAGCCGGCCTTCTGCCCGCTCCGTGCGGCGTGCCGGGCCGAGATCCGTGCCGATCGCGGCGATCCTGCCGTCGAGCACCCCGATGTCGCAGGCCGTGACGGCGTGGTCCGGCAGCCGGGCGTCGCGCAGAAGTAGATCAAACATCGGAGGCCCTTCCTGCTGTGGCCGGAAGCGGGGCCGAGCCGGCACCGCGCTAGATGCGCAGCAAGCGCCGTGCCATGCGGGCGTCGCGCCGCTCTTCCACGGTCGCGGCAGCTCCGATCCCGATCCGGATCGAGCGGATCGGAGGCGCGATTGCTTGGAGGATCCTGTATTCGACTGTCCGCAATTGGCGGTGACGTAGACGTCATTCAGGCGGTAGAATGATACGGTGGGCATAGAGGCGAGATGCTGAGCTCGTGTTTCCTGCTCATGAACCGGGCATAACTAGCGGGACGCTTGCTGCAATAGGGGGGCGGAATGGCTTCGGCACCGACTGGAAAGCTGTCACTCGGCGCATTGACCGCGATGGTGGTCGGCTCGATGGTCGGAGCGGGGATCTTCAACCTGCCGGGGCGTTTCGGCGCCGCGACAGGGCCGTTTGGCGCGCTCATCGCCTGGGCCATCGCCGGCACCGGCATGTACATGCTGGCGCGCGTCTTCCAGGCGCTGGCCGAGAAGCGACCCGACATCGATTCCGGTGTGTTCGCCTATGCCAAGGCCGGCTTCGGCGACTATATGGGCTTCCTGTCGGCCTTCGGTTACTGGCTCGGCAGCTGCCTCGGCAACGTGTTCTACTGGGTGCTGATCGGTTCGACGCTCGGCCGCTTCTTTCCGGAGATCTTCGGCGACGGTAGCGCCCCGATCGCGATCATCGTGTCGCTCGTCGGCATCTGGGCCTTCCATTTCATGATCCTGCGCGGCGTCGAGCAGGCGGCGTTCATCAACACGATTGTCACCATCGCGAAGATCGTCCCGATCATCGTTGCGATCCTCCTCTTCATCTTCGCCTTCAACTACCAGCAGTTTTCGGAGAATTTCTTCGGCGGCGTCGGCATGCCGGAGAAGTCGCTGGTCGCGCAGGTGCGCGACACGATGCTGATCACGGTCTTCGTCTTCCTCGGCATCGAGGGTGCGAGCGTCTATTCGCGCTTCGCCAAGAAGCGTTCGGACGTCGGTGCCGCGACGATCCTCGGCTTCGTCGGCGTGACCGGCCTGATGGTGGCTGTCACGCTGCTGCCCTACGCCGCCATGCCGCGCGCGACGATCGCCGGCGTCGCCAATCCCTCGCTCGCGGGCGTGCTCGAGGTGGTCGTCGGCCACTGGGGCGCGGTGTTCATCTCGATCGGCGTGCTGATCTCGGTCCTCGGCGCCTATCTCGCCTGGTCGCTGATCTGCGCCGAGGTGCTGTTCGCGGCGGCGAAGTCGAGCGACATGCCGAAACTGTTCGCGGCCCAGAACGGCAACCGCGTTCCCGCCAATGCACTCTGGCTGACCAACATCGTCGTCTCGCTCTTCGTCATCTCGACCTACTGGTCGCGCGACGCGTTCAATTTCATGCTCGACATGACCAGCGTCACGGCGCTGCTGCCCTATCTGCTGGTCGCCGGGTACGGCGTCCTGCTCGCGCGTAGCGGCGAGGGCTACGAGGCGACGCCGAACGAGCGCGGCCGCGACCAGCTCTTCGCCTGGATTGCCGTCTTCTACACGCTGGTCATGTTCGTGGCAGCCGGCCTCAAATATGTGCTTCTCGTCGCCGTGCTCTTCGTGCCGGGCACCATTCTCTATGTCTGGGCCCGCCGCGAGCAGAACGCCCGGCTCTTCACCTCGGTCGAGCTCGTCGTCTTTGCCGTCACCTTGGTCGCCGGCCTGATCGGGGCCTATGGCCTGCTGACCGGCACCATCGAACCCTGAAGGAAAAGGCAGTCACATCATGGCGAATGATATCCCGTTCGGTGTCCATTCCGAGGTCGGCCAGCTCCGCAAGGTCATGGTCTGCGCCCCCGGCCGGGCCCACCAGCGCCTGACGCCCAGCAATTGCGACGACCTTCTCTTCGACGACGTGCTCTGGGTCGACAACGCCAAGCGCGACCACTTCGACTTCATGAACAAGATGCGCGATCGCGGCATCGACGTGGTCGAGATGCACAATCTGCTGGCCGAGACGGTAGCGCTTCCCGATGCGAAGAAGTGGATCCTCGACCACCAGATCGTGCCGAACCAGATCGGCCTCGGCCTGATCGACGAGGTCCGGTCTTATCTCGAGGGCCTGTCGAACCGCGAGCTGGCGGAGACGCTGATCGGGGGGCTTTCGACCGAGGAGTTCCCGGAGACTATCGGCGGAGAACAGCTGGCGCTGATCCGCGACGCCGCCGGCGTCAACGAATATCTGCTGCCGCCCTTGCCCAACACGCTCTACACGCGCGACACGACCTGCTGGATCTATGGCGGCGCGACGCTGAACGCGCTCTACTGGCCGGCGCGGCATGAGGAGACGATCCTCACCACGGCGATCTACAAGTTCCATCCCGACTTCGCCGGCAAGGTCAATGTCTGGTGGGGGGATCCGCTGGCGGATCATGGCCTCGCCACCTTCGAAGGCGGCGACGTCATGCCGATCGGTAAGGGCAACGTGCTGATCGGCATGAGCGAGCGCACTTCGCGCCAGGCGATCAGCCAGGTCGCGGCCGCGCTGTTCGAGAAGGGCGCGGCCGAGCGGGTGATCGTCGCCGCCATGCCGAAGCTGCGCGCGGCCATGCATCTCGACACCGTCTTCACCTTCGCCGACCGCGATTGCGTGCTGCTCTATCCCGATATCGTCAACGGCATCGGCGCCTTCTCCTACCGGCCGGACGGCAAGGGCGGCGTCGAGCTGCACAAGGACAAGGGCAGCTTCGTCGAGACGGTGCGCGACGCGCTCGGCCTGAAGAAGATGCGGGTCGTCGAAACCGGCGGCAACGCCTATGTGCGCGAGCGCACGCAGTGGGATTCGGGCGCCAATCTGGTCTGCGCCTCGCCCGGCGTCGTCTTCGCCTATGACCGCAACACCTACACCAACACGCTGCTGCGCAAGGAGGGCATCGAGGTCATCACGATCACCGGTGCGGAACTCGGTCGCGGTCGCGGCGGCGGCCATTGCATGACCTGCCCGATCATCCGCGACGCCGTCGACTACTAGCCTGCCGGAGCCTGGGCGATCCGTGGTTGCGTCGACCGCCATTGTCGCTCATTGAAGGCGCAACGCGCCGTATGGCCGGGCCGCTTCGCGGCCGGCGCCTTCAATCGGGGATCCTTGCTGCATGACACGCTGGTTTCTGCGTAATCTGAAGCGCGCCGCGGTGCTGGTCGCCGTGGTCGCGGTGACCGCCCTGTCGGTCCGTGTCGTGGATGTCCTGCAGGGGCCGCCGCTGCAGCTCTGGCACAAGCACGCGCCTCACGAGCTGACGGTGAAGCAACTCGATGGCGCGACATGGGCGGACTATCTGAAGGCCGAGGACACGGTGTTCGAGGATGTCCGCACCGCCGTGACCGCCAAGCTGAAGCCGGCCCAGAGGGTGGCGTCCAATCGCTATTTTGACGGCAGCCCGCTCTATACGCCCGCTTTCCAGACCGACTGGAACCGATCCTTCGTGCTCGCGCCGGATGGGCCACCGGTGGGGGCGGTCGTGCTGCTGCACGGGTTGACCGATTCACCCTACAGCCTGCGCCATATCGCCAAGCTCTATCGCGATCGCGGCTTCGTCGCGATCGGCCTGCGCGTGCCCGGGCACGGCACGATCCCGGCCGGCCTGACCAACGTCAACTGGGAGCACTGGCTGGCGGCGACCCGCCTCGCCGTGCGCGAAGCCCGGCACCTGGTAGGCGCCGACGCGCCGTTGCATATGGTCGGCTATTCGAACGGCGGCGCGCTGGCATTGCTTTATGCGCTGGACGCGCTCGAGGATCCGGCGCTCGCCCGTCCGGATCAACTCGTGCTGTTCTCGCCGATGGTGGGCGTCACGCGCTTTGCCCGCTTTGCCGGCCTCGCCGGTCTGCCCTCGATCTTCCCGCCCTTCGCCAAGGCGGCCTGGCTCGGCATCGTGCCGGAATTCAACCCGTTCAAGTACAACTCGTTTCCGGTCAATGCCGCGCGCCAGTCCTACGAGCTGACCGCCGTGCTGCAGGATCGGATCACCCGTCTTGCCCGCGACAACAAGCTCGCCGGCCTGGCGCCGGTGCTGACCTTCCAGTCGATCGTCGACTTCACCGTCAGCGCGCCTGCCGTCGTGTCGATGCTCTACGGCAACCTGCCGGAAAACGGCAGCGAGCTGGTGCTGTTCGACATCAATCGCAATGCCGACCTCGGTCCGCTCCTCAGCGAGGCGGCCGAAACCGCGGTCGAGCGCATTCTGCCGGCCGCGCCGCGTCGCTACCGGACGACGGTGATCACCAACGTGACGGTGGACAGCGATCCGGTGGAGGCCCGCATCCTGGAGCCCGGTCAGACGGAGCCGCAGGTTCAGCCGCTCGGCCTGGTCTACCCGTCCGACATCTATTCGCTGTCGCATGTCGCGCTGCCGTTCCCCGTCGATGACGGGCTCTACGGCACCGATCCCGATCCCGCCGACAATTTCGGCATCCGTCTCGGCGACATCGCCTCGCGCGGCGAGCGCGGCACGCTGATTGTCGGGCTGGATACGCTGATGCGGATCTCGTCGAACCCGTTCTATCCCTATATGGCGGGCCGGATTGAAGCGCTGATGACCCCGGCGTCGCCCGGAGGGGCAACGCCTTAGACCGCCGATCGTCCTGGGGCGGTGGCTCACCGCATCAGGAAGCCGATCACGATCGCATTGGCGATATCGATGAAGAAGGCCGAGACCAGCGGCAGGATGATGAAGGCGCGCGGCGCGGCGCCATGCGCCTTGGTCACGGCCGTCATGTTGGCGATGGCCGTCGGCGTGGCGCCGAGGCTGATGCCGCTGAAGCCGGCGGAGATCACGGCCGCCTCGTAGGTGCGGCCCATGGCCGGGAACACGACGAACAGCATGTAGAGCACGGCGGCGAGCGTCTGGACGCCCAGCACCAGCACGAGCGAAGGGCCGAGGCCGCCGATCGTCCAGAGCTGCATGCTCATCAGCGACATGGCGAGGAAGATGTTCAGCGACAGGTCGGAGACCAGCGCCAGCGCCCGGGTCCGGGTCGGCCAGATCAGGCGGGGCATCAGGCGCGGCACCGTGTTGGTGAGCACGATCGCCACCAGCAGGCAGGAGACGAAGAGCGGCAGCTTGATGCCCAGATCATCGAGGATCTCGTCGACGGAAAAGCCGATCAGCACCGCCACGTTCATCACCAGGATGGTGCGCAGGAGGCTGACATAGCTGATCTCGTCGGCGGCTGGAGACTGGGTCGTGGCGTTCTCGATGCCGAAGACCGGCGCGGCGTCGCGCGGGCCGCTCAGGCCATTGCGCGAAATCAGGTGGCGGGCGACGGGGCCGCCGACCAGGCTGGCGACGACGAGGCCGAGCGTCGCCGCGGCGACGCCGACCTCGACGGCATTGGTGATGCCGAATCGCTCGGCGATGATCGGTCCCCAGGCGATCGTCGTGCCGTGGCCGCCGATCAGGGAGGCGGAACCGAGCAGAACGGTCATACCCTCTGGCAGGCCGAGAACGGCGACGCTACCCGCCGCGATCAGGTTCTGGATCAGGAGGAAGGCGATCGTCAGCAATAGCAGGATCAACAGCGGCCGGCCGCCGGAAAGCAGGTCGCCCAGGCGGGCGTTCAGCCCGATGCCGGTGAAAAAGTACAGCAGCAGCATGTCGCGCGCCGCGAGGTCGAACGAGACGGCGATACCGAAGAAGCGGTTGGCACAGAGCGTCGCCAGCGCGGCCAGCAGGCCGCCCGTGACGGCTTCCGGAATGTTCCAGCGCTGGAGCGGCGCGAACGCATTGTTGAGGCCGGAGCCGACGAAGAACACGACGATGGCGATCGTCAGGCTGAGAAATCCTGGTACCTGAAAGGTCGTCACGACAACCGCTACCTCATGAGGGGGCAAGACCGGGCCGCGCGACCCGTCCAGGACATCGCATCGGCAGGGTGGAACGGACGAATCATCGTCGCGTCGGCCAGTGCTATACAGCGATCCGCGCCGCTCGATCGGAAAAAGCGGTTGTCTGGAGATAGCGGTCTGCGATCCCGAGTTGATTCAGATCAATTGTCGTCGGGTTGCAGCCCTGATAGAGCACGTCTCAACAAGGGTACCACTGTCGGAGGCTTCAGCCCCGCATGAACACGAATACGAGCCCCCCGAGCGACAAGGCCATCACGCCGCTTACCTTCACCACGCGGACGCTTCCGGTGCGCGACCAGTTCGACGCATGGCGCAGCTTGATGGCGCCGGCCATCGAGCTCGACGTCGAGGGCATGCGGCAGGCTTCGTTCGAGGCAAGCCAGACCGTCTGGGACGTCGGCAGCTTTGCGCTGACGCGGGCGGTCATGCCGTCGGACGGGCGGGCCCGCAGCTGGACCCATCTGCGCCGGAATCCGCTCGATCATTGGTGCTTCGTCGTGGTCGACGACGACGCGGCGGTTGCCGGCCGGAGCCTCTTCTTCCGTTCGCTCGGCGAGCGTTTCGAGGGGGCCGCGCGCGATACCGGCGTCCTCAGCCTCTATCTTCCGCGCGAATTGTTCGATGACGGGCTCAGTCGCATCGACGGCACGACGGCGGTGGTCGATCAGGGCACCGGCGCGCTCCTGGCCGACTACTTCCTGAGCCTCGAGCGCCGGTTGCCGCAGATCCCGCAGTCGCAATTGCCCCAGGTCATCGAGGCGACGCGCGCGATCATCGCGGCTTGCGTCCGGCCCAGCCGCGACCGGCTCGACGTCGCGCAGGGCGCGATCGTGGCGACCCTGATGGAGCGCGCCCGCGTTCTCGTCCGCCAGAATTTCAGCGTTCCGGGCTTCGGTCCGGATCAGCTGGCCAATACGATGGGGGTGTCGCGATCGCGGCTCTACCGCCTGTTCGAGCCGCACGGGGGCGTCGCGCGCTATGTTCATCGCCAGCGCATGCTGGCCGCGCACGCGGCTCTGTCCAACGGCACCGACGCCCGATCGATCGGCCGCATCGCCGAGGCGTTCGGCTTCAGCGATGCGTCGGGGTTCAGCCGCGGCTTCAAGCAGGAGTTCGGCTACAGCCCCAGCGAGGCGCGCGTGGCGGGGCTGGTGGGGACGCCGGTGCGCAGGGGAGCGCCGCGTCGGAAATCGAGCGAGGCGGCCGAGTTCGCAGCCATCCTGCAGCGCCTGGCGGCCTGAGCCGCCGTGCATCCTTTGGGATGCCGCGCACAAGCATGGGATGTGCGGCTCATCACAGCACGCGGTTGACCGCTTATATGGGCCGTGGATTCGTCTGGGGCGGCGGGCTTCGGTCGGCAGGGCCAAGGCGGCTTGACTGTGACCTGTGCTGACTTCACACAGGAAATTACGCTGCGGTAGATATTCGATTCCGGGTGGGTGGTTCGGCCTTCGTACGAACATCTGGCCGGCCGGGGTTTTTCTGTTGGGGGTTTTCGTGACGAAACGGGCCGATTTCTGGACTTGCCTGCGTGGAACGCGTCGTGTCGCGGCGCTCCTTCTGGTCGTGGCGCCGGTTCTGGCCGCCTGCCAGAGGGAAGCCGAGACCGAGACGGTCGAGGTGCGGCCGGTCCGCACCATCGTCGCCGCGCGCGAGAAAGCGGGCGAGACGGTGGTCCTGACCGGCCAGATCCAGCCGCGCAACGAGGCCAGCATGGCCTTCCGCATCGGCGGTCGCATGATCGGGCGCCCCGTCAATGTCGGCGACCGCGTCGAGGCGGGCCAGGTGCTGGCGACGCTCGATCCCGTCAACGAGCAGAATGCGCTGCGTTCGGCCCAGGCGGCGCTGACGGCGGCTGAAAGCCAGCTCGTGCAGGCGCGCAATGCCTATGGCCGCCAGGAGCATCTGCTCCGCAACGGGTTCACCACCCGCGCCAATTACGAGCAGGCGCTGCAGGCCCTGCAGACCGCGCAGGCGCAGGTCGACAGCGCCGAGGCGCAGCTCGAGATCTCGCAGGACCGCGTCGCCTTCACCGAACTGAAGGCCGATGTCTCGGGCACCATCACGGCGCGTGGCGCCGAGCCGGGCGAAGTGGTTCAGGCCGGACAGATGATCGTCCAGCTGGCGCATGAGGGCGGCCGCGACGCCGTGTTCGACGTGCCGGCGCAGGTGTTGCGGGCGGCGCCCGCCGATCCGATCGTCACGGTGCGGCTGACCGACGATCCCTCCGTCACGGCGGTCGGTCGCGTGCGCGAGGTCGCGCCGCAGGCAAACGCGCTGACGCGAAACTTCCCGGTCCGCGTCGGCCTCGACAATCCGCCGGCGGCGATCCTCCTCGGCTCGACCGTCAGCGGAACGATCGACATGGATTCGGCCGCGGTCATCGCCATTCCGGCGACGGCGCTCACCGCCGCCGACCAGAAGCCGGCCGTGTGGGTCGTCGATCCGGCGAGTTCGACCGTCTCGCTCCGCAATGTCGAGATCAGCCGCCACGATCCCGCCACGGTGGTCATCGCCGACGGTCTCGAGGGCGGCGAGGTCATCGTCACGGCGGGCGTGCAGGCGCTGCATCCGGGCCAGAAGGTCCGTCTGGTCGAGGCGACGCGATGAGCGGCATCAATCTTTCCGCCTGGTCGCTCAATCACCGCTCGTTCATCTTCTACTGGATGATCGCGGTGATGGTGGCGGGCATCGCCTCCTTCATCAATCTCGGCCGCAACGAGGATCCGCCGATCACGATCAAGACCATGATCGTGCATGCGGTGTGGCCCGGCGCGACCATCGAGGACACGCTCAACCAGGTCACCGAGCGGCTCGAGCGCAAGATTCAGGAAATCCCGGAGGTCGACGACGTCCGCAGCGAGACCAGCGCCGGCAGCACGACCCTCTTCGTCAACCTGCGCCAGGAAGTGACGTCGGCCGAGGTTCCGGATGTCTGGTACCAGGTGCGGACCAACATCGCCGACATCCGCCACACGCTGCCGGCCGGCACCATCGGGCCGTTCTTCAACGATCGGTTCGGCGACACGTTCGGCATCATCTACGGCTTCACCGCCGACGGCTTCACGCATCGCGAGCTGCGCGACCATGTCGAGGCGGCCCGCTCGCGCCTGCTGCAGGTGCCCGATGTCTCGCAGGTCGAGATCATCGGCGCGCAGGACGAGAAGATCTTTGTCGAGTTCTCGACCAAGCAGCTCGCCGGCATGGGCATCGACCGTTCGGCGCTGCTGAACGCGCTCCGCGCCCAGAACGTCGTCAGCCCCGCTGGCGTGCTCGAGACCGGCGAGGAGCGCATTTCGCTGCGCGTCTCCGGCGCGTTCGAGAACGAGCAGGACCTCCTCGACATCAACATCGTTTCGAACGGCCAGCTGGTGCGCCTGCGCGACATCGCCGAGGTGCGCCGCGGCTATGCCAGCCCGCCGCAGCCGCAGTTCCGCGTCAATGGCGAGCCGGCGATCGGCCTCGGCATCGCCATGCGCGACGGCGGCGACATCCTGGCGCTGGGCGAGAACGTCCGCAAGGCGATGGCCGAGGTCACGGCCGACCTGCCGCTCGGCATCCAGCCGTCGCTGGTCGCCGATCAGGCTGTCGTCGTCGACGAGGCGATCGGTGATTTCACCACCTCGCTCTGGCAGGCGATCGCCATCATCGCGGTGGTGAGCTTCGTCAGCCTCGGCATCCGCGCCGGAACCGTGGTGGCGCTGGCGATCCCACTGTCGCTCGCCATGGTCTTCGTCGTGATGAGCATCGTCGGCATCGACCTGCAGCGCATCTCGCTCGGCGCGCTGATCATCGCGTTGAGCCTGCTCGTCGACGACGCCATGACGACGGTCGATTCGATGACATCCAGGCTCGCGGCCGGGGAGACAAAGGAACAGGCGGCGTCGAATACCTTCTCGACGCTGGCGCTCGCCATGCTGACCGGCACGCTGGTGACGGCCTCCGGCTTCGTGCCGATCGGCTTCGCCCAGAGCTCGGCCGGCGAATACACCTTCTCGATCTTCGCCGTGGTCGGCATCGCGCTCGTCGTGTCGTGGCTCGGCGCCGTGATCTTCTCGCCGCTGATCGGCGCGCTGCTGCTCAAGGCGCCGAAGGCGAAGGGCGAGCCCGGGAAGGAGAGCGTCATCGTGCGCATCTTCCGCTCGATCCTGCTCTCGGCGATGCGGATGCGCTGGGTCACCATCGCCCTCACGCTGGCCTTCTTCGTCGGCGCGATCCTGCTCTCGCCGCATGTTCCGCGGCAGTTCTTCCCGGCCTCGGACCGGACCGAGCTGATCGTCGACCTCCGCCTGCGCCAGAACGCGTCGATCTACGAAAGCGGCGACGTCTCCGCCCGCTTCGACGCGATCATGAAGGAGGATCCGGACGTCGCGCGCTGGAGCACCTATATCGGCCGCGGCGCGATCCGCTTCTACCTGCCGCTCAATGTCGAGCTGCCGAACGAGTTCATCGCCCAGGCGGTCGTGATCGCCAAGGATGTCGACGCGCGGCTCCGGCTCGAACAACGTCTCGAGACCAAGCTGGCCGAGCAGTTCCCGGACTCCGTGTCGCGCGTTTCGCCGCTCGAGCTCGGCCCGCCGGTCGGCTGGCCGGTGCAGTATCGCGTCAGCGGGCCCGACGTCGACCAGGTGCGGGACATCTCGCTCCGCCTGGCGGAGATCGTCTCGTCCGATCCCGACACCCGGCGCGTGAACTTCGACTGGATGGAGCCGGCGCGCATGGTGCGCGTCAAGATCGACCAGGACCAGGCCCGTCTGCTCGGCCTGAGCTCCCAGGCGCTCGCTACCGCGTTGAACGCGGTGGTGACCGGCACGCCCGTCACCCAGGTGCGCGACGACATCTATCTCGTCGACGTCATCGCGCGGGCGACGGACGAACAGCGCGTTTCGCTCAACACCCTGCAGACCCTGCAGGTGCCGCTGCCGAACGGACGGACGGTGCCGCTCAGCCAGGTCGCGACCTTCGACTACGGTCAGGAGTTCCCGATGATCTGGCGGCGCGACCGCGTGCCGACGCTGACGGTGCAGGCCGACGTGCGCGAAGGCGGCTCGCCGGAAGCGGTGGTCGACCAGCTCGGCGATCAGATCGAAGCGCTCCGCGCGACGCTGCCGCTCGGCTACGACATCGCGGTCGGCGGCGTCGTCGAGGAAAGCGCCCAGTCGCTCGCCTCGGTGATGGCGGTCGTCCCGGTCATGCTGTTCCTGATGGTGACGTTCCTGATGACGCAGCTGCAGAGCTTCGGCCGGCTGTTCATCGTGCTCTGCGTCGTGCCCATGGGGCTGATCGGTGTCGTCGGCGCCCTCTACCTGTTCAACAGGCCGCTCGGCTTCGTCGCCATCCTCGGCATCCTGTCTCTGCTCGGCCTGATCGCCAAGAACGCGGTGATCCTGATCGAGCAGATCGAGGCGGACCGCGCGCGGGGGCTCAGCGTCTGGGACGCCGTCGTCTCGGCGACCGTGTCGCGCTTCCGGCCGATCATGCTGACGGCGATCTCGACCGTGCTCGGCATGATCCCGATCGCCGCGACCATCTTCTGGGGCCCGATGGCTTTCGCCATCATGGGCGGCCTTTTGGTCGCGACGCTGCTGACGCTCGTCTTCCTGCCGACGCTCTATGTCACGGTCTACCGTGGCCGGGAGGGCGAGGCCGCGCCGGCGCCCGTCGCGAAGGAGACGCCGCCGCTGGCGACGGCGCCGAACTGATCCGGACTGGCCGGCCGCATCCGGCC
>JAEWAD010000240.1 GCA_023391905.1 Pseudomonadota bacterium
GTCGACTACTTCTTGATGACCGCGTCGATCTTCGCCTGGGCCTCGGTCAGGGCCGTCTTGGCGTCGGTCTTGTGCGTCAGCGCCTGCTGGATCGCGGTCGAGATCGGCGTCGAGATCTTGGCCCAGTCCGGCGAGGGACCGCGGGCGCGGGCGTTCTGCATCGATTCGACGAAGATCGCGTAGGCGGCCGGCCACTTCGGGTCCTTCACCTCGACCGGATAGGACGGTACGAAGCCGAACTCGTTCCAGACGCGCGGCATCTGCGAGTAGAGGTATTCGAGGAACATGAACGCCTCCTTCGGATGCTGGGTCTTGGCGAAGATGGCGTTGTTGCCCTCGCCGAGCGCGGAGGCCGGCTTGTCGCCGAGGTTCCAGACCGGCAGCGTGGCGACGCGGAAGTCGAACTTGGCGTCCTTCGACATGCGCGGCAGCTCCCACGGGCCGGAGATGCCCATGGCGGCGTTCTGCGCGTTGAAGGTGGCCATCGAATCATACTGGCCGCGGATCAGCGTGTCGGGCGAGGCGATCTTCTCGTCGATGATCTTCTGCCAGAGCTCGAGCGCCTTCACCGCACCGTCGGCGGCGATGTTGTCATAGTCCGCGCCGGCCGACTGGGCCCAGGGCAGGAACTGGAACGTGCCCTCTTCGTTGCCGTTCGCCGAGAAGGCGAGGCCGTAGACGTTCTTCGCCGGGTCCGTCAGCTTCTTGGCGGTCTCATAGAGCTCCTGCCAGGTCTGCGGCGGCTTGTCCGGATCGAGGCCGGCGGCCTTGAACATGTCGGCGTTGTAGTAGAGCGCGAGCGTGTTGGAGCCGCGCGGCAGGCCGTAGATCTTGCCGTCCCAGGTGATGGTCGAGAGCGGGCCCGGATAGATCTTCGAGGTGTCGACGATCTTCGATTCCGCCAGGTACGGCGTGATGTCGAGCAGCGCGCCCTTCGACGACAGGAACTGCATGTTCGGATTGTCGACATAGCCGATGTCCGGCGTCGTGCCGGTGGCGACGGCGCGCATCATGTCGTTCGCCCAGTCGGCGAACTCGACGCGCTTGATGTTGATCTTGATGTCCGGATGGAGCTTCTGGAACTCGTCCGCCATCACATAGACGTAGCCGGGATCGGCCTGGCGATCGATCGTCCATACATTGAGCTCGACCGGCTCCGCCGAAGCGGCGGCGGTCATGGCCAGAACGCCGGCGGCGCCCAGCAGGTACTTCGCGAAATTCGCCATCGTTTCCTCCTTGGTGGCGAGCAATCGAACCCACGCTCCTCCCGCGTGGCGGGGCAGGGCCCCGGCAGTCCCGCCGGAAACCGGCGGGGGCAGTTCTCTACGGCCGGGCGAGGGATCAGGCCGGGTTCGGGATGAAGGCCATGCCGCCGCGGGCTTCCTTCAGATAGTTCAAGGACTTGACCTGGCCGGTCATCTCCAGCTCGTTGCGGTAGACCGGGTCATGCCAGCCCTCGATGTCGATGCAGCCCTTGTAGCCGGCCAGGCGCAACTCGCTGATGACACGGGTCCAGTCGCTGTCGCCGAAGCCGGGCGAGCGCATCTGCACGAAGGGATGCTTGCCGAACACGCCGCTCTCGCGGATGACGTCCCAGCGGATGGTCGCGTCCTTGCCGTGGACGTGGAAGATCTTCGGCGCCCATTTGCGGATCTGCGGGATCGGGTCGATCAGATAGACCATCTGATGGCACGGCTCCCATTCGAGGCCGACATTGTCGTCCGGCGTCTCGTTGAAGATCAGCTCCCAGGCGTCGGGATTGTGGGCGATGTTCCAGTCGCCGGTCGCCCAGTTGCCGTCCATGGCGCAGTTCTCGAAGGCGAGGCGGACGCCCTTGTCGGCGGCGCGCTTGGCGAGCTCGCTCCACACCTGCTTGTAGCGCGGCAGGCTCTCCTCGATCGACTTGCCGCGGATGCGGCCGGTGAAGCCGGCGATCGTCTTGGCGCCGAAGAGGTGGGCGTTGTCGATCAGCGTCTTCCAGCCTTCGAGCGTCTGCTGGTCGATGTCGGTCGTCTCGAGCGGGTTGCCGAACATGCCGAGCGTGTCGATCTTGACGTCGGCGTCGCCGATCGCCTCCTTCAGCTCGGCCGCCAGCTTCGGAATGTCCTTGCCGCCGAGGGTCTGCCAGAAGAACGGCTCGATCGACTCGAAGCCGAGCGGCAGGATCTGGCGCACATAGGCGGCCGGGTCGGGGAGATTCCCCTTGATCATCGTGCCGATGCGGATGTCGAGGACGGGATTGGTGGTCACGGCGTCTTTCCTTCAGATCGAAATTTCGATGCGGCGTCCGGTCTCGGCGCTCTCGATCGCGCCGAACACCATGGCGAGGCTCTTGATGTTCTGGTGGCCGACGGTCTCGGGCTCCGGGCCGCCGCGCGTCGCGGCGATGAAGTCCTGCATGACTCCGAGGTGGCCACCCGTCCGGTCGGACGTTCCGAGGGGAGGAATCCCGGTGGCGGCCACCTCGGAGAAGAGGCCGTTGACCGCCTTACCGGCGATCTCGGCGCGAATGTCCTGGTGCCCGTCCCAGACGAGCGTTCCCTTGGTGCCGACGATGCGCCAGGCCGATTCCCAGCTCGTCATCAGCCCGTCGGCGCACCAGCTGCCGCGATAGTTGAAGATCACGCCGTCGCCGAGCTCAAAGATCGCCGCGGCCGAGGAGCCCTGCTTGTACCAGGAGTTTTTCGGGTTCCATTCGCGGCAATAGACGGCTTCCGGCGCCGTGCCCGACATGAAGCGGGCGGCGTCGAAGGTGTGGATCGCCATGTCGAGCAGCAGCACATGGTCCATCTGCTCGCGGAAGCCGCCGAAATGCGGGGCGAGGAAGAAATCGCAATGGACCGAGGTGACGTCGCCGATCGCGCCTTCTTCGATGGCGCGGCGGATGCGGCGCACGCCCTCGAGATAGCGGCGGTTCTGCACCACCACATGCAGCTTGCCGGCGGCCTTGGCGCGGCCGATCAGGTCGCGCGCCTGGTCGAGCGTCTCGGCCATCGGCTTCTCGGACAGCACGTGGCAGCCGGCGGCGAGCGCGGTCGAGACGATGTGATGGCGGGCGGCGGGGATGACGACGTCGAAGACGATGTCGGGCTTCGCCTCGGCGATCAGATCCTCGATCGAGGTGGCGATGACGATGTCGGTCAGGCCGAACTCGGCGGCGCGGGCGCGCGCGGCGTCGGGGTTGATGTCGGCGAGGCCGACGATTTCGAGACCTTCGATGGTCTTGGCGGCTTCGAGCCAGGCACGGCTCATCGCTCCGCAACCGATCAAGACGGCGCGCTGCATTCCAATGCTCCTCCCACGGCCCGTTTTCCTCATTTCGTTGCGCCGCAAACGTTTACGGTGCGGCGCAACAAGGCCGTAAACGTTTACGATGACATCGTATTGAGGTACGCTTGTCAAGATGCGGAATATGACGACGCCAAGCGCGCTTGCGTGAACTGATATGCCAGTGGCGTCGAAAATGATGTACGCAAGGCTGCCGGAAGGCGGTCTGAGGGGGAGACGGATCTGTGAGCATCAAGGCGCTGGCGCAGCAGCTGAACATCTCGATCGGCACGGTATCGCGTGCCCTGAACGGCCGTGCCGACGTCAATCCGGAGACGCGCAAGCGCGTGCTCGCCGCCGCCGAGGCGATGGGCTATGTCGCGAACCAGTCCGGCCGCAGCCTGCGCCAGGGCACGACCAACGTCATCGGCTTCACCATCGAGACCAACGTCGAGACCAAGACGCAGGGCGACACCTTCTTCATGAGCGTGTTCGACGGCGTGCAGACCGTCTTCGCCCGCCACAAGCTCGATCTCGTCGTGCTGCCCTGCGCCTCCGAGGACGACCCGTTCGACCACGTCCGCCGCGTCGTCTCGCGCCAGTTCGCCGACGGGCTGATCCTCTCGGCAACGCAGCGCACCGATCCGCGCATCGATTTCCTGATCGAGCGCGGCATCCCCTTCGTCACGCTGGGGCGCAGCCTGTCGGGCGGCGAGCATTCCTGGATCGACATGGACTTCGAGGGCATCGCGGCGCGGTCCGTGGCCCGGCTCGTCGCCGGCGGCCATCGCCGCATCGCGCTCGCCAACACCGAGCGCGGCATCAATCTGAGCTACATCTTCGAGGAGTCCTACCGGGCCGCGCTGGCGAGCCACGGCATCGCCTACGACCCCGACATCGTCATCCGCGGCGAGATCACCGAGCTCGGCGGCTACCGCGTCTGCGATCGGCTACTGGCGCTGCCCGAGCCGCCGACCGCCGTCGTGCTGGTCAACGAGAACCTGGCGATCGGCTTCTATCGCCGCCTCCTCGACGCCGGCCTGACGCCCGGCCGCGACATGGCGATCATCGGGCTCCGGCAGAGCCCGCAATCCCGCTTCCTGTCGCCGGCGCTGACCTGCTACCGGCTGTCGCTGCATGATGTCGGCGTCGAGCTGGCGCAATCGCTGCTCGCCACCATGCCGGCCTACAAGGACCAGTATCCGCTCGGCGTCGTGCAGCGGATCTGGCCGATGGAACTGGTGCCGGGCGAGAGCGATCCGCCCCTCGGCTCGGGCTGAGCCGCGCCGGCGGCGGCTTGAAACATCGGTCGCCTCGCCCTAGAACAAAACATGAACTTTGTTCTGGGAAGTGGTCCATGAACCTGCGTGAAAAGCTGGCGATCCTGGCCGACGCGGCCAAATATGACGCGTCCTGCGCCTCGAGCGGCTCGGACCGCAAGCAGGCCGAGCCGGACGGCAAGGGCGGCATCGGCTCGACCGAGGGCATGGGCATCTGCCATTCCTACGCGCCGGACGGGCGCTGCATCTCGCTGCTCAAGATCCTGCTCACCAATGCCTGCAGCTTCGACTGCCTCTATTGCGTCAACCGCGCCTCGTCCAACGTGCCGCGCGCCCGCTTCACGGTGGCGGAAGTCGTGCGCCTGACGCTCGATTTCTACCGCCGCAACTATATCGAGGGCCTGTTCCTCTCCTCGGGCATCCTGCGCGATCCCGATTACACCATGGAGCAGGTGGTGGCGGTGGCGCGGTCGCTCCGGGTCGAGCACGGCTTTCGCGGCTACATCCATCTGAAGACCATCCCCGAGGCGAGCGAGGCGCTGATCACCGAGGCGGGGCTCTATGCCGACCGCCTGTCGATCAACATCGAGCTGCCGACCGAGACGGCGCTGAAGGCGCTGGCGCCGGAGAAGAGCGTGCCCTCGATCCGCCGCACCATGGGACGCCTGCGGCTCAAGCTCGACGAGGCGAGGTCGGAGCAGCACCTGAAGCATGCGCCGCGCTTCGCGCCGGCCGGGCAGAGCACGCAGATGATCGTCGGTGCCGACGCGGCGACCGACCGCTCGATCCTCGACCTCTCCGCCAATCTCTACGGCTCCTATGGCTTGAAGCGGGTCTACTACTCCGCCTTCAGCCCGATCCCGGATGCGAGCCGCAAGCTGCCGCCGGCCGCCCCGCCGCTGCTGCGCGAGCACCGGCTCTACCAGGCCGACTGGCTGCTGCGCTTCTACGGCTTCTCGGCCGACGAGATCGGCGGCGCCTCGGGCATGCTCGACCTCGACATCGATCCGAAGCTCGCCTGGGCGCTCGCCAACCGCGACCGCTTTCCGGTCGATCTGAACCGCGCCGGCCGCGAGATGCTGCTGCGCGTGCCGGGCCTCGGCGCCAGGACGGTCGACCGGCTGATCGCGGCGCGCCGCCACCGCACCCTGCGCCGCGACGATCTCGGCCGGCTGCGCCTGCCGCTTTCCAAGATCCTGCCCTTCGTCGAGCTCGGCGATCACCGGCCGACACGGATGCTCGACTCCACCCGTCTCGCCCAGATGCTGCGGCCGCCGCCGAAGCAGATCGAGCTGCCGTTCTAGCCATGCACCGGATCGCGCTTGCAGGACCGGCTGATTTCGATGGCTGGCGCGACGCGGCGCGTCGCCTGGCGCGGCAGGGCGTCGATCCCGCCGACGTCGCCTGGATGGTCGACGGCGAGGCGGATCTCTTCGGCGCGCTCGATTCGCCGGCCGTGGCTGCGCCGGAAGGGCCTGCCTTCGCCGTGCCGCGCGCCTTTCTCGACCTCGCCGAGATGGCGATCCTGCATTCCGATCCCGAACGCTTCGCCCTGCTCTACAAGATGCTTTGCCGACTCAGGAGCGATCACGATGCGCTCGAGGATACGGTCGATCCGCTGGTGACGCGGCTCGGGGCGCTCGCCGCCGCCGTCCGGCGTGACATCCACAAGATGCACGCCTTCGTCCGTTTCCGCGCCGTCGCGGCCGATGGCGGCGAATGCTTCGTCGCCTGGTTCGAGCCGGAGCACCATGTCGTCGAGGCGGCGGCGCCGTTCTTCGTCCGCCGCTTCGCCGCCATGCGCTGGTCGATCCTGACGCCGGAGCGCTGCGCGCACTGGGACGGCGCCGTGCTGCGATTCTCCGATGGCGTCGATCGTCGCGCGGCGCCGGACGAGGACGCGCTGGAGACACTCTGGCGCGACTATTACGCGGCGATCTTCAATCCGGCGCGGCTGAAGCCGCAGGCGATGCGCTCAGAAATGCCGAAGAAATACTGGCGCAACCTGCCCGAGGCCTCGCTCATTGAACCGCTGATCCGGTCCGCGAGCGCCAGGAGCGCCGAGATGGTCCAGTCCGCCCCGTCCGCACCGAACCCTAGCCCGCAGCGCGGCCGCGCCGCGCCGGCTCCGTCCGTGCCCGCCGGCACGCTCGCCGGGCTCCGCCTGGAGGCGGCCGAATGCCGCCGTTGCCCGCTTTTCGCCGATGCGACCCAGACCGTGTTCGGCGAGGGACCGGCGGATGCGGCGATCGTCTTCGTCGGCGAGCAGCCGGGCGACCACGAGGACCTCGCCGGGCGGCCCTTCGTCGGACCGGCGGGCCAGTTGTTCGACCGGATGCTGGCCGAGGCCGGCATCGATCGCGGCGCGGTCTATGTCACCAATGCCGTGAAGCACTTCAAGTT
>JAEWAD010000254.1 GCA_023391905.1 Pseudomonadota bacterium
GCGACGGCCCGTCGCGACGCGGAACGTCGACGGGACGCCATCGGCGACGAGGCCGCCCTCGATCTTCCAGGGACCGAGCAGAGACCGGGCATCGACCGCCGCGTTGATGCCGGTGAGCGCGACCGAACGGCCGGTGCGCGCGTCGCGATAGTCGATCGAGCCGTCCTGGATATCGACCCGCTCCAGCGTCACCGCATCGGGATCGAGCGCCTTCGACGCCTCCGAGCGACGCAGCCAGTCCGGCGTGCCCTCTCCATCGACGGTCACTTGCAGGCGCGGCCGCGTGATCGCCATGTCGACGACCTTGAACGTGCCGGAGATCAGGGGAATGAGCTCGACCCGGACGGCGAAGCGCTCGACCTGCATCATCGGCTGCTCGGGCGTGCCGCCGACCCGCACATCCGTGAAGACGAGCGACGGCATCGGCAGCAGCGACGCGTCCGCTGTTCCGGCGACGGTCACGGGCTGGCCGAGGATCTTCTCCGCCTCGCGCTCGAAGGTCGAGCGAAACGCGTTCCAGTCGACGAACCAAGGGATCACCAGCGCCGAGACGAGCACGGCGATGATGATGCCCCCGATGATCAGGTACAGCCTGTTCAGATCAGCCTCCGCCTTGCCGGCCCGCGTCCCGTCCCGGCCGCATCAAACCTCCGGAAAGACCTTGCCGGGATTCAGGATCCCGAGCGGATCGAGCGTCGCCTTGATCATGCGCATGACGTCGAGGCCGTGGCCATGCTCCTTGATCAGATATTTGCGCTTGCCCTGGCCGACGCCGTGCTCGCCGGTGCAGGTGCCGTCCATGCCGATGGCGCGCTCGTTCATGCGGCTGATCACGGCCTCGGCCTTGGCGACCTCTTCCGGATTGCCGGTGTCGACAAGGAGCTGGGTGTGGAAATTGCCGTCGCCGACATGGCCGACGACGGGGCCGATCAGCCCGCTCGCCGCGATGTCGGCGCTGGTCTCCGTAACGCATTCCGCCAGCCGCGAAATCGGCACGCAGACGTCGGTCGAGACGCTCTGGATGCCGGGGCCGACGCGCAGGCCCTTCACGGCGAAATAGGAATCGTGACGCGCCTGCCAGAGCTTGGTGCGATCCTCCGGACGGGTCGCCGAGGCGAACTCGCCGCCGCCGAATTCCTGGGCGATCGCCGCGAACTGCTCCGCCTGCTCGGCCACCGAGGCCGGCGAGCCGTGGAACTCGAGGAAGAGATGCGGCGTCTCGGGCAGGCCGAGCTTGGCGAATTCGTTGGTGGCGCGGATCATCATCGCGTCGCCGAGCTCGATGCGGGCGATCGGAATGCCGCTCTGGATGGTCAGGATCGCCGCGTTGCAGGCGTCCTCTACCGTCGCGAACGAGCAGACGCCGGCGGCCACCGCCTCCGGCAGGCCATGCAGGCGCACGGTCACCTCGGTGATCACGCCGAGCGTGCCTTCCGAACCGACCAGCAGCCGGGTCAGGTCGTAGCCGGCCGAGCTCTTCTTGGCGCGGCTGCCGGTGCGCACGATCGAGCCATCGGCCATCACGGCGGTCAGGCGGACGACGTTCTCGCGCATCGTGCCGTAGCGCACGGCGTTGGTGCCCGAGGCGCGGGTGGCGGCCATGCCGCCCAGGCTGGCGTCGGCGCCGGGGTCGATCGGGAAGAACAGGCCCTGGTCGCGGATGTAGTTGTTGAGCTGGATGCGGGTGACGCCGGCCTCGACGGTGACGTCGAGGTCCTCGGCATGCACGGCGATGATCTTGTTCATCTGCGACAGGTCGATGCAGATGCCGCCGGCCGGCGCGTTGACGTGGCCTTCCAGCGACGTGCCGGTGCCGAACGGGATCACCGCCACGCGATGCGCGGCGCAGATCTTGACGATCTCGGAGACTTCCTCGGTCGACTGCGCGAACACGACGGCGTCGGCCGGCTGGTTCGGCAGCCAGGTCGTGGTGTTGGCATGCTGGCGGCGAATCTCGGCACCCTGGGTGAACCGATCGCCGAACCGCGCCCGCAGCAGATCGAGCGCTGCTGCCAAGGCTCCTTCGTCACGCGCATCCTCGCTGCGCAGCGCCGAAACTGTCATCCTGAAATGCCTCCACACGAACTCATGGCCAGCCGGCCGTTCTGGCCGCAACCTAGCAAAACCATGCTGCCGCGCCAAAGACTTCCTGAGATATATGCCCGGCCGTGACGATGCGTCCGCAGGGGTGGAACGCGGCGATCGGACGATCCCGAAGCTGCGCGTGGCCCGCCGGTCAGGCCGGTCCGCTAAAAGCGATCTTGCCCGTCCGGCCCGGCCGCGCGCTGGCCGCCGCGGCGGCACCGGGATCGCTGAGGTCGAAGCGTTCGTCCAGCCCGAGCTTCAGCTGCCCGGAGGCCGCCATCCGGATCAGCTCGCCGATCAGCCGGCCGATTTCGGCGCGGTCCGTCTCGGCCGAGCGGCGCGCGCCCCAGAAGCCCTTCACCGTGATGCCGCGGAAGATCAGGTCGCCCGAGCCGATCACCAGCGGCTCGTTCGACATGGCGCCGAACGACATCAGCACGCCGTCCTTGGCGAGGAGGCCGGCGAGCTTGCCGCCATCCTTGCCGCCCACGGAATCGACGGCCCGCACGATCGGCGCGTCGCCGACCAGCGCCCGCACGCGATCCTCCCAGCCCGGCTGCTCGGTCGAGACGGCATTCTCGATCCCGAGCGCAGCGAGCTCCTGCCGGCCAGCATCGCGCCGGACCAGGCTGACGACGTGGATGCCGCGCGCCTTCGCCAGCATGGCGACGATCTTGCCGACCGCGCCGTTCGCCGCGTTCTGGATCATCCATTGCCCCGGCTCGATCGCGAGATCCTCCAGCAGCATCAGCGAGCTCAACGGCATGGCGATGAGCTGGCATCCTGTCTCGTCGTCGACCGCATCCGGCAAGGGCACGGCGCGGGCCGCCGGTGCCAGGAAATAGTCGCCCCACGCACCGCTGACGCCGGTCACGACGACGCGCTGGCCGATGGCCGGTGCCGTCACGCCTTCGCCCTGCGCATCGACCACGCCGAGCGCCTCGCTGCCGCCGACGGCCGGCAGCACCGGCCTGTGGCCGTAGGTGCCGCGGATGGTCCAGAGATCATGATTGTGGATCGGCGACAGCACCATGCGGACCCGGATCTCGCCGGGACCGGGCTCCGGCTTCGGCCGCTCCGCCGATACCAGGACCTCGGCCGGATCGCCGAACCGCTCGAACAGGGCAACGCGCATGGGGGCCTCCTTTTCGTTCGCCCTGAGGTAGGTCGGCGAGACGCTTGTGCCAAGCGCGGGCGGGCTCACCCGGCTTCGACGGGCATGGTCATTTCCGCTGGAAGCTGGCATGGAGAGCCATCACGGTCCATATTTGTTCTCATGTCCCAGCCTCTCGAATCGACTGCCCCATGACCGCTCCCTTCGACAGCTCCGCCCCTGCCCCGCGCCCCGGCGGCATCGCAGCGCGCGCGCTCGGCCGGGCGGCTGCCCCCGACTATGTCGCCCGCCTCAACCCCGAGCAGCGCCAGGCGGTCGAGACAACGGAAGGGCCGGTTCTGGTGCTCGCCGGCGCCGGCACCGGCAAGACGCGCGTGCTCACCACCCGCATCGCCCACCTGCTCGCGACCCAGAAGGCCTATCCGAGCCAGATCCTCGCCGTCACCTTCACCAACAAGGCGGCGCGCGAGATGCGCCACCGCATCGGCGAGCTGATCGGCCCCTCGGTCGAGGGCATGAACTGGCTCGGCACCTTCCACTCGATCGGCGTCAAGATCCTTCGCCGCCATGCCGAGCTGGTCGGCCTGCGCTCGGATTTCACCATCCTCGACACCGACGACCAGATCCGCCTGATGAAGCAGGTGATCCAGGCCGAGAACATCGACGAGAAGCGCTGGCCGGCGCGGCAGCTCGCCAACCTGATCGATAGCTGGAAGAACCGCGGCCTGACGCCGGACGACGTGCCGCCGGGCGATGGCGGCTCGTTCGCGGATGGGCGCGGCATCAAGCTCTACCGAGCCTACCAGGCGCGGCTGAAGACGCTGAACGCCTGCGACTTCGGTGATCTGCTCTTGGAAAACCTGCGCCTGTTCCGCGAGCATCCCGACGTGCTCCGGGACTATCACCAGCGCTTCCACTACATGCTGGTCGACGAGTACCAGGACACCAACGTCGCGCAATATCTCTGGCTGCGCCTGCTGGCGCAGGGCCGCAAGAACATCTGCTGCGTCGGCGACGACGACCAGTCGATCTATGGCTGGCGCGGCGCCGAGGTCGACAACATCCTCCGCTTCGAGAAGGATTTTCCGGGCGCCGTCGTCATCAAGCTCGAGCGCAACTACCGCTCGACCTCGCATATCCTCGGCGCCGCCTCGCACCTGATCACCCACAATGAGGGCAGGCTCGGCAAGACGCTGTTCACCGACGCGACCGACCCCGATGCCGCGCGGGTCCGCGTCGCCTCGTCCTGGGATTCGGAAGAAGAGGCCCGCGCCATCGGCGAGGAGATCGAGGCGCTGCAGCGCAAGGGCCACAAGCTGAACGACATGGCGATCCTGGTGCGCGCCTCGTTCCAGATGCGCTCCTTCGAAGAGCGCTTCGTCACCATCGGCCTCAACTACCGCGTCATCGGCGGCCCGCGCTTCTACGAGCGGCAGGAAATCCGCGACGCGCTCGCCTATCTGCGCGTCGTCGCGCAGCCGGCCGCCGACCTCGCCTTCGAGCGCATCGTCAACGTGCCGAAGCGCAGCATCGGCGAGACGACCGTCCGCCTGCTGCACGACCATGCGCGGGCCCGCAACATTCCGATCATCCAGGCAACCGACGAGCTGCTCCAGACCGAGGAGATCAAATCGTCGAAAACGCGCACCGCGCTGCGCGACCTTCTCGCCTCCTTCGCGCGCTGGCGCTCGCGCGTCGACGAGATGAAGCATGGCGAGCTGGCCGAGATGATCCTGGAGGAGAGCGGCTACACCGACATGTGGCAGCAGGACCGCTCGGCCGACGCGCCGGGCCGGCTCGAAAACCTGAAGGAACTGATCCGCTCGATGGAGGCGTTCGAGTCGCTCGGCGGCTTCCTCGAGCACATCGCCCTCGTCATGGACACGGACAACGCCGAGAACCAGGACGCCGTCTCGATCATGACGCTGCACTCGGCCAAGGGCCTCGAATTCGAGACCGTGTTCCTGCCCGGCTGGGAGGAAGGCCTGTTCCCGCACCAGCGCGCGCTTGACGAGAGCGGCCGCGCCGGGCTCGAGGAGGAACGCCGCCTCGCCTATGTCGGCATCACGCGGGCCAAGCAGCGCGCCATGATCTGGTTCGCCTCGAACCGCCGCATCCACGGCCTCTGGCAATCGAACGTGCCGTCGCGCTTCCTCGACGAGCTGCCGGAGAAGCATGTCGAGGTGATCGAGCAGACGTCGAACTATGGCGGCTACAATGTCGGCGGCTACGGCAATTACGGCGCCAGCCGCTTCGACCGCGCCGACAGTTTCAACAACACCTATTCGACCCCCGGCTGGCAGCGCGCCCAGGCGAACAAGGCTTCCGCCCAGGCGCACGCCCGCTCGGCGCCGCGCCAGATCGAGGGCGAACTCGTCGCGAAATCAACCGGTTCGGGCTCGAAGTACAAGCTCGGCGAGAGGGTCTTCCATCAGAAGTTCGGCTATGGCGCGATCGTCGAGATCGAGGGCAACAAGCTCACCGTCGCCTTCGAAAAGGCCGGCACCAAGAAGGTGGTCGACAGCTTCGTGACCAAGCACTAGGCGCCGCAGGCGGCCCTATTCGCCGGAGCCCGTTTCTTCACCCGACCGCACGAAGCGGAAGGGCTTGAGGCTGGTCTTGACGCGATGGGATGTCGGCGCGCTGACGGCGCGCGGCGTGACGCCGCGCAGATAGTGCTTCTGCCATTTCTGGGTCCGCGCCTCGGAATCGGGCTGCTTCAGATCGGCATTGAATTGCTGGCGCCGCGCGTGCCATTCCGTGTATTCGGCCGCAAGCTCGGGATTGGCCGCGATGGGCTGGATCGTCGGCGCAACGGCTTCCAGCGATCCGCGCCGGACCGGGAAGATGTGACAGAAGGGCTCGCCCTTCCGGAAGCGGACGGCCGTCTTCGCCCGAGTGAACTTCCAGTTCATGGTGAAGCCGAACGGGCCCCAGTCGCTCTCGACGATCCCGGTCAGCGGTGCGATCGCGTCCTTCGGCTGGTTGATCGGCCCCTGCACGACCAGGTCCGTGCCGGGATCGGTACGAAACAAGGCTGGCACGTCGAAGGTCAGGATGCCCTCGCCGAAATGGCTCCGCGCCGGCGCGACGGTCTCCGGATCCTCGAGCACCACAACGCCGTCGAGGTCCGGGCCGCCATTCCAGATCGCCGTGAAGCCGACCGGCGACAGCAGTTCCCAGCCGAAACCGTTGGCGACGACCAGCGGTATGCAGCGATAGGGCGCCCGCTGCGCCGCCGCGTCCATCCAGTCACGACGAGACGAAGCCGGCCTGATTTCAAGCCGGCTCTCGTCCCCTAGAAAATAGCAGTTCAGTTCCACCGTGCTTCGACACCCGGCAAAAGGCCCATGCGGATGTCCGCGGCGACAGCGACTACGGCGGCGGAGACTGCGGCGGCGGCGACGGGACAAAAGAGCCCGTGGCCGCGACGATCGATGGTAGCGCCGAGCGCTTCAGCACCACGGGCTTTTCATAAGTCCTACGGATCATCTCTTCCCCCGATTAGATAGGTTTGAGATTACGTCATTCCGGCCCGCCGTCAATCGGCAGCAGCGCTGCCGATACTGGAAGAATCGGGGTCGAGCCGCATCAGCCCGGCCTCGGTCGGACGGAAGCCGCAGCCGTGGTAAAAGGCCGCGAGATGCGGTTCGTAGTCGAC
>JAEWAD010000257.1 GCA_023391905.1 Pseudomonadota bacterium
CCAGCTTCGCGCCCTCGGCGGCTAAGGGGCGGGCGGCGGCGCGGCCGATGCCCGAGCTCGCGCCGGTTACGATCATCACCTTGCCGGCAACGGATACGGCCATGGTGTCTCCCTCTTCAGTTTCTCTTGAGATCAGCGAACGGTGTAGCCGCCATCGACCAGCAGGTTGGCGCCGTTGACCATTGCGGCGCCGTCGCTGGCGAGGTAGAGCGCGGCAAGCGCGATCTCCTCGGGCTGCGCGAAGCGGCGCGTCGGGATCTCGGCGCGGGCGCGCTCGCCCTTTTCGCCGGACCAGCCGACCTTGCCGAGCTCGGTCTCGACGACAGTCGGCGAGATGCAGTTGGCGGTGATGCCCTTGGGGCCCCATTCCAGCGCCATGCAATTGTTCATGCCGAGGAGGCCTGCCTTGGAGGCCGAGTAGGCGACATGGCCCTCGATGCCGATGACGGCGGCCTGCGAGGCGATGGTGACGATGCGGCCATAGCCGGCGGCGATCATGTGGTTCGCCACTTCGCGCGAGAACAGGTAGGGCGCGCGCAGATTGACGGCGAGCTGCAGGTCCCAGCTCTCGGTGGTCGTCGCCTCGGCCGGCGCCAGCATGCCGATGCCGGCATTGTTCACCAAGATGTCGATCTTGCCGAAATGCGCGGCGACCTCGGTGACGTTGCGCTCGATCGTGGCGGCGTCGGTGACGTCGCCCGTCCAGGCCTTGTGGCCGGCGCCGAGCTCGGCGGCGAAATCGTGCACGGCCTCGTTCCTGTCGAGCAGGGCGAGGGTGGCGCCGTTCGCCGCGAACAAGGTGGCGAGCGCGCGTCCGATGCCGCCGGCGGCGCCGGTGATGAGGGCGACCTTGCCGGTCATGTCGAACGGACGGCTCATATTGGCGTTGAAAGCCAGATTGGCTGACATCCCGAATTTCCTCCCGGGTGGCCGCGTCCCAGCGGGAAGGCCGGGCGCAGCGCATGGCTGATCACCGCTCATTCATGACGGTGCCTGGACGGAACTTGCAATGGCTGCCGCTTGAAAGCAAGTTTGTTTGCTGCTACTGCCAACAAATAAGCGATGGTGAAATCGCAGGATGTGCCCGGCCTCGGCAAGGGGCCGGCGAGAGGTTATCCAACCCGTGAGGAAGCGCTGATGAGGAAGCTTGGCATTCACTCCTTCGTCTGGACCGGTGGTACGACGCAGGAGGACCTGGAAGGCGCGATGAAGAAGTCGCACGATCTCGGCTACGGCCTGATCGAGTTCCCGCGCCTCGACCCGAAGAAGTTCGACGTCTCCTGGCTGGCGAAGCGCCTCGAGGACTACGGCCTCAAGGTCGTCGTCACGATGGGCCTGCCGCTCGACAGCGACGTGTCGTCGGAAGATCCGGCCGTCGTGAAGCGCGGCGAGGCGGTGCTGGCCGAGGCGATCTCGATCACCCGCGATCTCGGCGGCGCGAAGCTCGGCGGCATCATCTTCTCCGCCCACACCAAGTACCAGAGCATGCCGACCCGGAAGGGCTGGGATAACAGCGTCGCGGCGCTGACGCGCGCCGCCGACATCGGCAAGGCCGCGGGCGTGTCGATGAACCTCGAGGTCGTCAACCGCTTCGAGAGCAACCTGCTCAACACCACCGCGCAGGGCCTCGCCTTCATCGAGCAGTCCGGTTCGGACAACATCTTCCTGCACCTCGACACGTTCCACATGAACATCGAGGAAGCGGATCCGGTGCAGGCGCTGCGCACCGCCGGCAAGAAGCTCGGCTATTTCCACATCGGCGAGAGCAATCGCGGCTTCCTCGGCTCCGGCGTGATCAACTTCCCGGCGATCTTCGACGCGCTGGTCGAGATCGACTACCAGGACTGGATCACCTTCGAGAGCTTCTCGACGGAAGTGGTCGACAAGGACCTGTCGATCACCTGCGCGATCTGGCGCAACACCTGGACGGACAATGTCGAGGTGGCGCGCCTGGCCAAGGCCTATATCGAGGCCCGCCTCGGCGAGTCCGCCCGCAAGGCCGTCACCGCCCGCACGCCGTAGCCGGCTCTTCGCAGGGGAGGCGGTGTCCGCGTCGCCTGCGATGATCGTCTCCCTGGGGCGGATGACCTCCTCCGTCCCTGAACCGTGGCCTGCCTCACCCTCCATCCCCCTGGAGGCAGGCCGCGCCTTGGTGGATGGCGCCGCGAATGGCTGCCATCCATCCTTTTCGGTCTGCGGGCCGGGGAGGGGCTTGATCCTGTCGTCGAGCCAATTTCTGCAAGCTGCTGTTCTTGCTTCGATTTCAATCGAAATCTGATCCTGGTTCCCTACTCCGCCTTCCTCAAAGTCAGTTGACTCGCCTTTGCTGCGACAATATGTTTGGTGTCGCAACGAACAAAAAGAACGGGAGCCTTAGCGCTCCGCTTCAACGGGAGAAACGACCGAGTGGCCGAGCCTGCCTCCCATGGTGAGGGCAAGCCGGAACGGGCAACCCATGTCCACGTTCCGCCAGCCTCCGCATCGCCGACCGTGTCCCAGGAGGATCCGGGCGCGGATGCCGATCTGCTCCTCGCCGCCACCAGCATTTCCAAGGCCTTTGCCGGCGTTCCGGCGCTGATCGACGGTCGCATCCGGTTGCGGCGCGGCAGCGTGCATGCGCTCTGCGGCGGCAACGGCGCCGGCAAGTCGACCTTCCTCGGCATCCTGATGGGGCTGCAGCGCGCCGACGCCGGCACCATCGTGGTCAAGGGCAAGGTCGTGCATTACGGCTCGGCGGCCGAAGCGCTCGCCGACGGCATCGCCATCATCACCCAGGAACTGAGCCCGGTCCTCGACATGACCGTGGCGGAGAACATCTATCTCGGCCGCGAGCCGCGAAAGCTCGGCTGGATCGCCGACAAGGCGAAGATGGAGTTCGACGCCACGGCGCTGTTCGCACGCCTTGGCTTCGACATCGATGCCCGCGTGACCATGCGCTCGCTGTCGGTCGCCAAGATCCAGCTGGTCGAGATCGCCAAGGCGATCAGCCGCGAGAGCGACATCCTGATCATGGACGAGCCCACGTCCGCCATCGGCGAGAAGGAGGCGGCGACGCTCTTCAAGGCGATCCGATCGCTCGCCGACCAGGGTGTCGGGATCATCTATGTCTCGCACCGCCTGACCGACATCTTCCAGATCGCCGACAGTTACACGGTGTTTCGCGATGGCCGCTTCATCGAGACGGGCGATCTCGCCGATATCGACCGCCAGCGGCTGATCTCGCTGATCGTCGGCCGCGACCTGCGCGACCAGGAAGCTCGCCAGAGCACCAACACCGGCGAGCCTATGATCGAGGTATCCGGCTTCACCCGCGCCGGCCATTTCGAGGACATCGCGCTCCGCGTCGCCAAGGGCGAGATCCTCGGGCTCTACGGCCTGATGGGCGCCGGCCGCAGCGAGTTCGCCAACGCGCTCTATGGCAATGATCCGAAGGATAGCGGCTCGGTCCGCATCGAAGGCCAGCCGGTCGCGATCCGCTCGCCGGCCGACGCGCTCGCCAACGGCATCGCCATCGTCACCGAGGACCGCAAGCAGACCGGCCTGGTGCTGACCTCCAGTGTGTCCGAGAACATCGTCATTGCGGCGCTCGACCAGTTCTCCCGCCTCGGCTTCGTCGACGGCAAGAAGGTCGCCGGCAATGTCGACGAACAGATCCAGCGGTTCCGTATCCGCACCGCCTCGCGCGATCTCGCCGTCCAGAGCCTCTCCGGCGGCAATCAGCAGAAAGTCGTGCTGGCGCGCTGCGTCGAGACCAACCCGAAGATCCTGATCTGCGACGAGCCGACCCGCGGCATCGACGAGGGCGCCAAGCGGGAGGTCTACGCCTTCCTGTCCGCCTTCGCGGCGGCCGGCAACGCCGTGCTGATGATCTCTTCCGAAATTCCCGAAGTTCTCGCCAATGCGGACCGGATCCTTGTGTTCCGGCGCGGGCGGATCGCGGGCGAACTCGCGGGCGCCGAGGCGACCCAAGAGGCGCTCGTGCATCTGGCGAGCTGAGCGACCGAGGCGCCACCATGTCGACCGAACTCACCACCCATGCTTCCGCCCCGACGGGAACCCGCGGCCAGGCGCTCGGGCGCTTCCTGTCGCGCTACGGCATCCTGCTGTCGTTCATCATCCTGTTCGTGATCCTGTCCTTCGCGCATCCGAACTTCCTGTCGACTGCCAATCTGATGAACGTGCTGCGGCAGGTGTCGATCAACGGCATCCTCGCCATCGGCATGACCTTCGTCATCCTGACAGGCGGCATCGACCTGTCGATCGGCTCCGTGCTGGCGTTGACCGGCGTCGTCGCCGGCAGCCTGGTGACCGGGGCGGATCCCTACAATCCGGCCATCGCCTTCCTCGCGGCGGTCGGCGTCGGCGCGCTGTTCGGCGCCGCCAACGGCACGCTGATCGCCCGCTTCTCGGTGCCGGCCTTCGTCGTCACGCTCGGCATGCTGTCGATGGCGCGCGGCGCGACGCTGCTCTATTCGAACGGAAGGCCGATCCCGAACCTGTCGCCGGAATTCCGCTGGCTCGGCCAGGGCTTCGTGCTGGGTATCCCGGTGCCGGTGATCGTCTTCGCGATCGTCTTCTTCGCCGCCTGGATCACGCTGCGCTACACGGTCTACGGCCGCTGGATCTACGCCGTCGGCGGCAATGTGAAGAGCGCCAAGACGAGCGGCATCCCGACCCGCACCGTGATCTTCTCGGCCTATCTGCTGATGGGGGCGCTCGCCGGCCTCGCCGGCCTGATCCTGACCGCCCGCACCACCTCGGCGCTGCCGCAGGCCGGCCTCGGCTACGAGCTCGACGCCATCGCGGCGGTCGTCATCGGCGGCACGTCGCTGACCGGCGGCGTCGGCTCGGTCGTCTACACGCTGATCGGCGCGCTGATCATCGGCGTGATTTCCAACGGCCTCGATCTGATGGGCGTGTCGTCCTACTACCAGCAGATCATCAAGGGCGCGATCATCGTCGTCGCCGTCCTGATCGACCGCTCCAGGAACATGAATGCTTGAAGGCATCCGCGCGCCCGCGCGCGGTGAGTGATGAACCATGACTGAGGGAGGAAACTGAAATGGCAATCAACACCTGGACCCGGCGCGGTCTCGGCATGCTGGCGGGCGTCGGCCTGGCGGCACTGGCGATCGGGCAGGCAGCCGCCGCCGATCCCGTCCGGATCGCCGCGATCGTGCAGAGCCTCGACACCGAGTTCAACGTGCTCTGGGCGAACGCCGCCAACAACCACCCGCTGGTCAAGGACGGCACGGTCAAGCTGACCGTCCTCGACGGCCGCATGGACGCGCTGACGCAGTCGAACCAGTTCGACACGGCGATCAGCGAGAAGTACGACGCGATCATCTTCGTGCCGGTCGACATCGACGCCGGCAATGATCCCGTCCAGCGCGCCAAGGATGCGGGCGTCACCGTGATCGGCTCGAACACGCTGATCTCGAACACCGACCTCTACAACGCCTATATCGCGTCGAACGACGTCGAGGCCGGCAAGCTGCTCGCCAAGTCCGTTTTCGACAAGATGGGCGGCAAGGGCAACGTCGTCATCGGCGAGGGCATGATCGGCCAGTCGGCCCAGGTGCAACGCCTGCAGGGCATCGAGGAGACGCTCAAGGATTATCCGGAGATCAAGGTTCTCGAGCAGAAGACCGCCAACTGGTCGCGCGCCGAGGCCCTGTCGCTGATGGAGAACTGGCTGACCGCGCATGCCGGCCAGATCAACGGCGTCATCGGCGAGAACGACGAGATCGCCATCGGCGCGCTCGAGGCGATCAAGGCGCACGGCCTCGATCCGAAGACCATTCCGGTCGCCGGCGTCGACGGCGTCACCGATGCGCTGCTCGCGGTCAAGCGCGGCGAGATGATGTCGACGCTGCAGGATGCCGACGCGCAGGCCCAGGGCGCCATCGACCTTGCCATCGTCGCGAAGCAGGCCGACTACGCGCCGAAGGCCGCTGTCTGGGACGTGAACGGCGGCAAGCTCGCCTGGGAAGGCGGCAAGCAGCAGCACTACTCCGTGCCGTGGATCCCGGTGACCCTCGAGAACGTCGACGGCCTTCTCGAAATGCGCAAGACGCAGTAAGCAAGCACTGCATCCCCTGGATGCAGCCAGCATCAAGGGAGGCGGTCATCGCCGCCTCCCGGCTTCCATCGGACGGGTACGACCTGACCGATGGCAGCATCCGAGTCGTATCAGAACGAGTTCCCGATCTTGGCAACGCCGCAGTCCGTCCGCTACCTGAACGAAATCCGGGCGCTCAACGCGCTGTTTCGAAGCGGCGGGATGAGCCGGGCGGATCTGGCGCGCATGCTCGGCCTGAACCGCTCCACGACCGGCAACATCATCGCCAACCTGATGGCCGACGCGCTGGTCGTCGAGCGCCCGAATGGCGGGCGCGGCGAGGGCGCGGCGAAGACGGGCAGGCCGGGCATCAACATCGAGATCGACCCCGCCGGCGCGACCTTCCTCGGCGCCGAGATCGGCGTCGATCGCCTGACGGTGGTCGCGATCGACCTCGCGGCGCATGAGTTCCGCCGCATCTCGACGCCGTTTCCCACCTTCGATCAGCCGCTCGAGGAGGCGCTCGGCCGCATCGTCGCGATGCTCGCGGAAGTGATCGACAGTCTCTCGGATCTGGCGCGGCTGCGCGGCCTCTGCGTGACGCTGCCGGCGCTGCTCGACGCCGACGGCAAGGTCATCAACGCGCTGATCATCGGCTGGCGCGACGTCGACCTGAAGACGCTGATCAGCGGCCGGCTGGCGGCGCGCTTCCCCGGCCTCGACCTGCCGATCTCGGTCGAGAACGACGCCAATGCCTTCGCCATCGCCGAGACCTATCGCGACAGCTCGCACAGCGCCGAGACGGTCGCCTTCCTGCTGATCGAGAACGGCGCGGGCGGCGGCATCGTCATCGGCGGCCGGCTGTTCCGCGGTTCGACCGGCTTCGCCGGCGAGTTCGGCCAGATTGTCCTCGGCAGCGAAGGCTTCTATGGCGGCCGGCACAAGCCCGGCCACCTCGAGAGCTATATCGGCAAGGATGCCGTGCTGGCGCGCTATCGCGCCAATGGCGCCGATCCGGACGCCGACCTCGACCAGCTCCTCGCCGCGCTGGCGGCGGGCGACGCGATCGCGGTCCGCACGGCGCGGGAATGGGGCGGCGGCCTCGCGATCGGCCTGATCCAGCTCTCCAGCGTGCTCAACCCGGGCGTGATCATTCTCGGCGGCACCGTGGCGCCGCTGTTCCGCTTCGTCGCGGAGGAGGTCGAGGCCGCCATGCGGCGCGAATTCCTCGAGGGCTTTCCCATGCCGAAGATCGAGATATCGGCGCTCGGCCTCGAGGGGCCGGCGCTCGGCGGCGCGCTGATCATGCACCAGCGCATGTTCTCGATCGACGAAAGCGCGATCTATGCGAGCGCGCAGCCGATCAACCTCTTTCAGATCTGACGGCCCGCGCCGTCGCAACCATGTCGTCGGCGTCCACGGTCCGGACGCGCCGGGAGGGAACTACGGATGATTGAAGGCAAGATCGTCACCATCGGCGAGATCCTCGTCGAGATCATGGCGACCACGCTCGGCCACGGCTTTCTCGAGGCGCAGACGCTGATCGGGCCGTTCCCGAGCGGCGCGCCGGCGATCTTCATCGACCAGGTCGGCAAGCTCGGCCATCCCGCCGCGATCGTCTCCGCCGTCGGCGACGACGATTTCGGCACGGTCAATCTCGAGCGGTTGAAGCGCGACGGCGTCGACATCTCTGCCGTCGCGATCCACCCCGGCGCCGCGACCGGCAGCGCCTTCGTGCGCTATCGGCCGGTTGGCGGCCGCGACTTCGTCTTCAACATGCGCGACAGCGCCGCCGGCCGCATCGCCGCGACGCCGGAGGCGGAAGCCGTGCTCGCCGAGGCGGGCCACCTGCACGTCATGGGTTCGGGCCTGCCGGTTCCGGCCGTCCATGCCATGGTCAGCGCCTCCATCCCCGCGCTGAAGGCGCGCGGCGGCACCGTGTCGTTCGATCCGAACATCCGCGTCGAGATGCTGCGCGACCCGGCCGGCAAGGCCGCCTTCGAGGCGGTACTCGCGGCGACTGATCTGTTCCTGCCGTCCGGCGAGGAACTGGCGCTGTTCTCCGGCGAGGCCGACGAGGGTCGGGCGGTCGCCGCCCTGCTCGACGCCGGCGTCCAGGAGATCGTGCTGAAGCGCGGCAAGGCTGGCGCCAGCCATTTCGACCGCAACGGCGTCACCCATGTTCCGGGTTTCGTCGTCGAGGAGATCGACCCGACCGGCGCCGGCGACAGCTTTGGCGCGACCTATCTGGTCGCCCGCCGCCTCGGCAAATCGGTCGAGCAGTCGCTCCGCTACGCCAACGCGGCCGGCGCGCGCACCGTCACGGTGAAGGGGCCGATGGAAGGCACGTCCAGCTTTGCTGAGCTCGATGCCTTCATCGGCACGACGCCGGTGGGAGACGCCCGATGAGCCTTCTTTCCCAGCTCGCCCACGACTACCAGGCCGGCCGCGTGCACGGCATCACTTCCGTCTGCTCGGCCCATCCCGCCGTGATCCGCGCGACGCTGCGCGAAGGCGTGAAGAGCGGCGCGACCGTGTTGATCGAGGCCACCTGCAACCAGGTCAACCACGAGGGCGGCTACACCGGCATGAAGCCGGCGGACTTCCGCCGCTTCGTCGAGGGCATCGCGGCGGAGGTCGGTTTCGACACGGTCAATCTGATCCTCGGCGGCGACCATCTCG
>JAEWAD010000268.1 GCA_023391905.1 Pseudomonadota bacterium
CCTCAGGGCTGAGGCGGCACGGAATTGCTGGCTTTTACCACTTGCCGGTGTTCGGCATCGAGGCCCAGGGCTCCTGCGGCGGCAGCGGGTCGCCGGCCTGAATCAGCTCGACCGAGATGTTGTCGGGCGAGCGGATGAAGGCCATGTGGCCGTCGCGCGGCGGACGGTTGATGGTGACGCCGCCCTTTTGCAGCTTGTCGCAGAGCGCGTAGATGTCATCGACGCGATAGGCGAGGTGGCCGAAATTGCGGCCCTCGCCATAGACCTCGGGATCCCAGTTGAACGTCAGCTCGACCTGGGCGTCCTCGTCGCCGGGCGCCGCGAGGAAAATCAGCGTGTAGCGACCCTTCTCGTTCTCGATCCGGCGTACTTCCTTGAGACCAAGGAGATTGTAGAAAGCGATCGACTTGTCGACGTCGGTGACCCGGACCATCGTGTGAAGATACTTCATGGGGCGTTTTCCCTTTCCCGGAATGGCATGGTCGGCTTCCTCGGGCGACGGGTCGGGCCCGCGCCGACGAATGGCCCCGACACCATAGCGACGGCATCGGAAAACGGGAACCCGGATCGGCCCGCGCTGGCCGAGACGGAAATCCACGGTTGTGGCCAGGAAGTCACTGGTCACGGCTACGTCCGATGTTATTCTTCTCTTAAGAATCGACGGCGATCGAGTTGCTGCAACGGCGCCACGCAGTCGACATTGTGCATTCGGCCTGAGTAAGGGCCTATCCGGGGGCCGACGATATGGGTTCCAAGAACAGCGCTGAACCATCCTCGGCCGCAAGGCCGGAGGAAGAGGGCGGGCTGGATCTGATCGAGGTAGTCGGTTCGATCAAGTGGTTCGACGCTTCGAAGGGATATGGCTTCATCCTGCCCGACGATGGTTCGCCGGATATCCTTCTCCATGTGACGTGTCTGCGCCGTGACGGATTCCAGACCGCTTACGAAGGCTCCCGTATCGTTTGCGAGGTCGTGAAGGGCCAGCGCGGTCTGCAGGCTTTCCGCGTCATCAGCATGGATGATTCGACGGCTATCCATCCCGCCCAGGCTGGTCCGCCGCGCACCCATACCGTGATCGTGCCGACCAGCGGGCTCGAGCGCTGCATCGTCAAATGGTTCAACCGCGTGAAGGGCTACGGCTTCGTGACCCGCGGCGAGGGGACCGAGGACATCTTCGTTCATATGGAAACGCTGCGGCGCTACGGGCTGACGGAGCTGCGGCCGGGTCAGACGGTGCTCGTCCGCTTCGGCGATGGCGACAAGGGCCTGATGGCCGCCGAGATTCGTCCGGATGGCGGATCGCCCGGCACGTCGTCGCACTGACCGTGACAGCGCCGTCCCGACTGCGCATTCCCTTCTGGCTCGGTCTGCTTTCGGTCGCCTGGCTGGTCCTTGCGGCGGGCGTCGCCGTGCAGGCGGCAGACCAGTCGACCGTATCGGTGACGACGCAATCCGGCACCCACAGGCTGACCATCGAATGGGCCAGGACCCCGTCCGAGCGGGCGCAGGGCCTGATGGGGCGCGAGCGCATGGCCGACGGGCATGGCATGCTGTTCGATTTCGGCAGCGAACAGCCGGTCTATTTCTGGATGAAGGACACGCCGCTGTCCCTCGACATGATCTTCATCAAGGCGGATGGGCGGACGACCCGCATCGCGCAGGGGACGACGCCCTTCTCCGAGGACGTGATCCCGGGCGGCGAGCCTGTCCGCTATGTTCTGGAGCTCGTCGCGGGCGGCGCGAAGCGCATTGGCCTGCGTCCCGGGGACCGGTTCCAGATTCCGCCGCCGTGAGCTCTCTGCGGTCGGGCGGTGCTCTGCTGTTGAGGTCCCGATTTGTCGCTGTGCTACGCCTTGAAGACGTGGGGCCGAACGTGTAATCCACCCATGTCGCGAATGTCGGGGCATAGCGCAGCCTGGTAGCGCATCTGGTTTGGGACCAGAGGGTCGCAAGTTCGAATCTTGCTGCCCCGACCACTCGCACGACGAATGTTTTGATTGGAGGCGATCCGACGATGGTTGCGCGTATCTTCCGGCCAAGCCGCAATGCCATGCAGTCCGGCAAGGCGAAGACCGAGCGTTGGATGCTGACCTACGAGCCGGAGGTTCCGGTCTCGGTCGAGCCGCTCATGGGCTATACGTCCTCGACGGATATGAAGCGCCAGATCAAGCTCTACTTCGATACGCAGGAAGAGGCGATCGCCTACGCCGAGAAGTACGGCATTCCGTACCAGCTCTTCACGGCGCAGGACGACACGCGCAAGAAGATCTCCTATTCGGACAATTTCCGCTTCGGTCGCGCGCAGGCCTGGACGCACTAGTCGTCGTTCTCGCGCCCCTGCGACCGTCGCGGCGTGTTGACGGTTTGGCCCCGTAGCTCAGCTGGATAGAGCAGCCGCCTTCTAAGCGGCAGGTCGCAGGTTCGAGCCCTGCCGGGGTCGCCATCCGTCTATCTAAGCTATTGATCTATATAGCACAAAATTCCCAACCTTTATGAGGGTTGGGAATCTATGTCCCCGAAATGTTCTTCGACGAGGCTGACGGCCGCGCTCGATAGGCGCTTTTGCGCGGCCATGCGGGTGTAGCGTTCGACCTCCTCCATGGAGGTGTGGCCCGTTATCGACATGATCTGGTTGGCCGAGCAGCCGGCCTCCGCCATCCGGCGTGCAGCCGCCTTTCGGAGGCCGTGCAGTACGCAGCGATCGGGCAAGCCCGCCTTCTCGATGCAATCCGCCATGTAGTTGCCATAGCTGGCGACGGCGAACGGCTTGCCGAAGGATGTCGTCAGAATCATGTAGTGGCTCCGCGGCCACGCCTCGAGCGCCGCGCGAAGGGATCGATGGATAGGAATCGAGAGCTTCGCACCGGTCTTCTCCTGCGTGACGTCAATCCAGCCGGTCGCTGAATCATAGTCTCGCCAGGTCATGCTGCGCACGTCATGGCGACGTTGACCCGTGAACAGATGGAGGGCGAAGGCGGTGCGCGCACGCGAGCCGATTGGCCAGTGCGCCTCGAACTGGGCGATCTCATCCTCGGTCCAGGTGTGGTAGCTGCCCTCGGCGAACTTCCGAATTCCGGCGGTCGGATCGTCCGGACGCCACTGGTTGGCGATGCCATAGCGGATCAGCATCCGGAGTATCTTCAGCAGGTTGTTGGCACCGGCGGGTGTCGCCGCCTTCCGACCGACGATCGCTGCCACATGCTGTCGGGTCATCTGCCGGACCAGGCGGCGGCCATGCTCCTCGCAGAAGCGATCGATCAGGCCGCGATTCTTGGCTCGGGTCGACGGTTTGAGCGCAAGGAACTCAGGAGAGGCATAATAGTCGCTCGCGAGGCGCTCGAACGTTCCGGGCTCGCCGCGCGTCTTCTTCCGTTCTGGAATGGGTTTCGCCGTCGTGGCCGCAGCCTGGTAGGCACGGAGGAAATCGGGCGCCTCGATGTCCGGAAGCGGAATGCGGCTGCAGCCGGGAGCGCGGTAATAGTAGCGCATCCGCCCATGACGGTCGCGGAAGCGGTCAATGTGCTTCAGATCGATGCTCAGACGACGTCCGACCATGTGTCCACCTCGATCTCTTCCTTGTGCGGAAGAGACTTGAACGCGGCCCGAAGTTCGTCAACGTCATAGACGAGACGGCTCTGCACCTTTCGGGGCTGCGGCATGACCTGGTTTTGAACGAGGGTTCGGAACAGGCTTGCCGAAATGCCAATGGCTGCGGCGGCTTCGGTCTCTCCCAGTCCGATGACGATCGGGAGGCGGCCGAGGATTTCACGACGCGGCGAGGTCATGGGGCGCTCCCTAAACGCTGCGAAGTGGAGCCAGCATTTCTTCCTCCGCACCAATGCGCAGCTCGCTCGGTCCAGGCGGCGCGCCCGCCGCGATAGGGGAGAGCGAGGCCTTCCTCCAGGAGAATGGTTCCGACGTCGCCGTCCGGCACCGCCAGATCGATGAGCGGGCGGTCGTAGCGATCGTTCTTGCCGGAGAAGCGCACCGTCGCGGTCTGGCCCTCGAGCAGCTGGACGACGCGAATCCTGGAGCGCTCGCCGGCGCGCCTTTCGGTCCGGCAACGGGCGTGCTCGATTTCCGGGGCGTCGATTTCGGCGAGGCGCAGGCGCTTGCGGCCGACCTTCACCGTATCGCCGTCGACGACAACCAGAGTTCCGGCCGGGTAAGTCTGCGTCCACGGCTCGCTTGCCCGGGCTGGCATGCAGACAATTGCCGCGACGAAGCCCAAGGCGAACCCAACTGCGTAGGGCGAAACGCGGGCGGCGAGGCTGGAATGCAATGTCATGATCGAGATCCGCGGTTCCGGCGCTTCGATTCGAGGTTTCTATCTGCCTGTCGCAAGGGACTGTGCTCAAGTCGCACGATAGTGGTGCGATTGGCGCGGCGCCAAACTGCCCTAGCTATTGAAGAATGCTGCATCGGTTCGAGCCCGTCGAAATCTGGGAGGCTGTCGGCGTTCGCCGCGCGATCAGTGATGTTGAGCGGGCGGCGGAGTGGCTGATGGAGCGGTGGCCGCCCGTGTTTTCGGACACGCAGGCCCACGGGGCCGCGAGGCTGGCTTGCCTCGAGGCCTGGGAGGACAGGTTGCCGGCCGAATACGCGCGCGCCGCGTTCGTCGTTGCTGCGCGCGAGGCCGGCATCCTGGCCGACTAGGCGCGTCAGCTGGGTGCGTACCGGCGTTGCCGGAATCTGAATTCCAAGGAACTCCACAGCCTGACGACGCGTTTTCTCCCCGTGCCGGCGGTTCGGGGCATCGATCTTGTGATGAGGAGAACCGCTATGAAACTTCGTCTTTTGCTTGCCTCGGCCACCCTTGCCGCGTCGGCTTTCATGATTCCGTCGGCCGGCTCCTCCCAGGGTGTCATCATCGACCAGGACGGTGTGCGAGTCGCTCCGCCCTATGAGCGCAACTACGACCGATATGATCGGGATCGCTACAATGAGTACGATCGGGAGATCGGCCCAATGCAGGCGCGCCGAATCGCGCGCAGCGCGGGTATGGACGATGTTTTCGACGTCGACCGGCGCGGCCGAGTTTGGGTTGTTCGCGGTGAGGATCACCGCGGGCGTGACATGCGCGTGACGATCAGCGTCCGAAATGGCGACATCGTCGATGTTCGCCGCATCCGCGGATAGCGTGGCTAGTGAGCCGGGATTGGCGGACTGGCGGAATTCGCCAATCCCACTCCAGCGTCGTTCCAGAATTCGTGGGCTCGTCCTATGGTGCCTCTCAGGAGGACCCACATGACTGCATTTCTCTGGATCGCTGCGTTGGTAATTGCCGCGAATGCCATCTACTTCCTCTATCGGTCTTCGGCCGAGGCACGGCGTTCGCGTCGGCTTCGCCAACTTGAGCGGCCGGTTGCTGAAGCCCATGAAAGGCTGGATGGCGCCGCCCGCCGTGCCGAAGGAGCTGAATAGACACGCTGAGACGCTGATTCGACATTTGAGCGAATGTGTCTGCAGCTTCACGACTCTCTGGTCGATCATTGGGTCGCTACCTTGGCTGGTGGTGGGGCGGTGCATTGCGTCATCATCCGAACAAGGCGAGCTGCGCCGCCGGAGCCTCGGCTGGCAAGCCGAGATGCAAGAGTGCGGAGCGCATACGCGCCTTCCAGGCTGACAACGCCGTTGCCGAGCATGCGGAGGGCGTCGTGGCGATGTCGCACCACCCTTCCGGCCAAAGCATCAGGGTCTCGCGGAATGAGACCGACCTGATGAGGTCCGGGCGGTCCAAGTCTTCGAGCTGGTCGCAGAGATTGGCGACGTGCAGGCGGCCATTGCGACCACGCTTGATCCTGTTGCCCCGACCGCTCTGCCCCTTCGCATCGCGCGTCGTTGGCGATTGCCAGAACGAAGGTGCGCTCCCGAAGCAACTGTCCGCCCGCCTCCGCCGCAGTAAACAGTCCGATCTCAACCGTGAAACCAAGTCGCTCCAGGTCTCGGACGACCCGCTCGGCGCCGCCCGACGTGAGCATGCCGCCGACATTCTCGATGAGGACGAACCAGGCGCCGGACTGGACGATGATGCGGCGCGCCGCCGTCCAGAGCTCGCGCGGATCGTCGCGGCCGAGCCGCTTTCCTGCGAGGCTGTGAGGCTGGCACGGGATGCCGCCAACGAGGCCATCCACGAGGCCACGGAAGCGTCGGCCGTCGAAGGTTCGCACATCCGACCAGATAGCTGCCGGAGCCAGAAGACCTTGCTCCATCGCTGCGACCAGGTGCGCGACGGCGAAGGCTTCCCTCTCCACCATAACGACGGGGCGAGCGCATGGAACGGCGAGCTCGACGGCAAGGTCGAGCCCTCCGCCTCCGGTGCAGAGGCTGATGAGGTCGAGGCGGGGCTGGGGACGTAGAGCCACATTCACTCGACATCCCCCGCGTCGATGTTCCGATGCTCGACCGTGAAGGTGTAGGCGGCAACCCAAGGGTTGGCCTCCCAGGTGCCTGGGCCGTTGATGGCTTCCCAAAGCGCCGCATAGCCCGCGCGCATTGAGCCTTCTCCGGTTCGGGAGATCATGGCCTCCACGTCGGCGACGCTGACTTTTGGGTCGCCGGCCAGCGCGGCGACCCACGTCTTCACACCCTCGGCCCCCGCGTCCGCCTCGCTGATGTCCTGCAGCCGCTCGACCCGGACGTCGGTCACGGTGAGCGTCAGCCGGGAGGCCCAGCGGGGCATATGGATCGAGGGCCGCCATCTCGGGCGGCCGGACCTGTCAAACCCCTCGCGAAACACCGCGGCGGTATAGCCGTCAGTCGGATGTTCCCGCTGGGCAATGGTCCCGGTGCCGATACTCATGCGATAGGCGGTGCGTGGCAGAAGGGCATGGCCCTCGCGGACCCAGAGCCGATCGCCGACATGATAAGCCAGCTCTCGCTCGCGCCACTCCGCGTTGCCGGGGTCCAGGACGTAGCTGTCGCTCCATGTGCCGTCGAACAGGCTGCAATGGCGGCGCGGCTTGATGATCCGCCGGGTCTGCGTCTTCGTGCCGGCGAGCAGCGCGCGGACCATAGGGGCGGAGAAGAGGATGGGACGATCACCCATGTGCTTCTCCCCCAGTCTGGACGCCCATTTGGCGGGCGCCGACCTGCGCGGCCCGAATGATGACTTCGGCCTGCTCGTCGTCGCCGGAGATGCCATAGAGCGCCGCCGCGACCTTGCAGGGATCGATGCCGTACTTGGCCCAGAACAAGCGCTCGCTGCCGGCGTGCTGTTCGCGGTGGAGTGCCGGCGACAGGGGGAGGGCCCAACGATCGTCGGGCTTCTCCGCCATGCCGGTTTCGCGCTTGCCGTAGGACGGATCGGCGAATCGGATATGCGCGGCCTCGACCGGGCGCCGGCCTGTGATCACGCAGGGCAGCGTGCGCAGCCAGCGCAGGTGCTGCTCGTCGGTCACGCGCTTGCGCTTGGCGCCGCGCGCCGGGGCATTCGCGAAGGCCGTATCGGGCCGGACGATGCGAAAGGCCGTCATCGGCTGGCCTCCCGGCACAGACGCGCGCATTCCTCGATCGTGATCTCGGCATTCACCCGCTTGCGATGAGCGTCGGTGATGGCGCCGGCCGCGATGGCGAGGGCCGAACCCTTCTCGACGGCCTTGCCCTTCCAGAACCGTATGCGGACTTCCTCGATCGCGAAATCGGCGCGCTCGGCGTCGAGCTCCTCGACGTAGAAGCGCAGCAGTTCTCGATCATCGGAAGAGAGGCCGACCCGGGGGGATTGGACCGGCCCCTCTTCCACGCCGGCCGAGCTCTCAAGGGGCACCAGGGGGAGCTCGGCGGGTTCGGATTGCGCTTCGGTCTCTGCCGTCGGGGGCGAGGCCGTGTGTTCGGTCGTCGTGGCGGTGGCGATCTCGGCCTCGACGTTCGCGGACGAGAAGCCGGAATCGGCCTGGCGCGCTCCGGCGAGGCGGTCGGCCATGGAGGAGCGGGGCGTCACGTCCTTCGCGTTGTCGGGGCCGCGGTTGTCGTCGAGTTCGTCGGGCGCATAGACGCCGAGCAAAACCTCGGGCGTGTAGCGGCGAGCCCAGGAACGGATGCTGAAATAGCCGAGCTGCTGCTGCGGGTCCGTCTTCCATAGCGGCGAGTTCTTGGTCTTGATGTCGCCTTCGCGCGGGCTCTCATAGACCTTGGTTGAACCGTCCTGCATTTCGCAGGTGATCCGGCAGCGCAGATCCGCCCCGGCACCGGTGAATTCGTATTCTGGCCGGCGGCGGATCGGCGCGCGGTTGTGGACCACGGCCGCAATCAGCTGCGCCTCATAGGCAATCATGTCGTTGACGCTGTAGGCCTTCGCAGCCACGGCGAACGGGTCCATCTCCCAGCGCAACGCCTGCATCGTCACAGCCATGCAGGCGCCGGGGTTCCCCCGCAGATGCTTGGGAATGGCGTGCTGCGATCGCGACATAAGCTCAGCGAAGGACACGACCTCGCCGAACGTCGTCGGCGCCAGCATGCCGCCGCCGCCGATCGTCGCCAGCGGAACGGTCCGGTAGGAGTTCGGCGCTTCGCGCGCCTCGGTGGTGACGACCTGGCTCAAGCTGCAATCTCCTGCTGGATGAAGGCCCGGCGATCGGCGGCGCGCCGGCGGGCGAAGTCGGAAAGACCGATGGGGGCAAGGTCGGACATCGAACCGCCCGGGCCCGGCCAGGTGTTGGTCTTCAGGCACTTGGCAAACAGGCGAAGCGCGGCGCGCAGGTCGCCCTCGGCTTCCTCGATGTGGTCCTGGCGGATGACGCGGACCTCGATGCAATGCGGCGGCGCCTTCTCCACGAAGACGAGCGCGAAGTCATTCATTTCGATGCCGAGGACAGCCTTGGCACCCCACTTCACGAGTGCGGCCTGCATGTCGAGCCGGCGGTCGGAGACGGCGCGGGACAGATCCTCCGGCGCCACGCTCGCGGCGGTCTTGAGGTCGGCGAAGTCGCCCGAGGCGGTCGGGATGGCGTCCGGACGGGCCTTCAACCAAATGCCCGTCTCCTCGTCCTGCCAGATCAAGCTGTGCTCGATCGCACCGTCTAGAATGCCGCCGGCGATCAGCGGGTGCGCCTGCAGCGAGGCGTGCATCCCCCGGATGATCTCGATCTGGCCGGGGAGCAGGACCGTCATGCCGGCCTTCTCCTGCTCGGCCTTCCATGTCTTGGCTTCTGCGGTGCGCCACGAGTCGAACCGATCCGGACGGACGACGAACAGCCGGCCGAACTCTTTTTCACCGAGCAGGAGGTGGTGAGCGGCCCGGCCGAGGATCAGCGCTTCGCTCTGCGGCTCGTCGGCACGGTTGGGGTTCAGGTGCGAGCCGACCCAGTAGTGCGCGGGGCTGTCGATGAAGATGGTCCGCAGGCCGCTCGAGCTGATGCTCGGGCCATCAGTGCACTGACCGTGGTAGCGCTCGATGTCGAGGTCGACATAGCAGCCGGGAGACGTGATGACGCCATCCGGCGCGGGGATCGCTTGTTCCAGCATGGTTGCCTCGCGTGAAGCGGTCAGCGCCGCTCGTCGTCGCGCCATTGCGCGGTGAATTCGGAAGGGTCATCGTCGGTCCGCCGATCGGTCAGCATGGCGAACACGAAGGCCGTCAGGATGGTGAAGAGGCCGAGGCCGGCGATCAGATAGATCGCGATGTCGCCCTTGGAGAACGTCATGCGGTGGCGCGCCTTCCTTCGACGATGTCCTGGCCGAGCAGTTCGAGGCTGTCGCCGCGGAGTTCGGCGAGCCAAGCCTGCAGCCGGCCGAGCGAGAGGGAGCTGGTCCGCTGGGCGGGGAGGTCGACCAGCCCGCGCTTGCCCTGCTCCTGCAGCTTGTCGATCCAGTCCTCCTGGATCTCGATTGCTCGCTGGACGAACCGGGCCTGCTTGGCGCGATCTCCCGTTTCGCCTTCCATGTTGCAAATCATCCCGAAGATGCCGGCGAGATAGGCGTCAGCGTCGGTGTCGCCCGTGGCGCCGACGGGCGGCTTGGTCCGATTGCGGAGGGCCGCGTGCGGAACGCCGGCATTGCGGAGGAGGGCGGCTAGCAGGGTGTGGGTGCCCGGGATGCTCATTCAGCGGCCTCCAGCACCTGCGCGGCCTCAATCGGGTCGGTGAAGGCGGCGTTGATACCTGCCGCGATCCGGTCGGCGTAGGCCGCGCAGTCGGCGGGCATGTAGATCGGCAGCTGGACGGAATCGTCGGGGCCGCTCGAAAGGGTGAGGCGGAGCGTCACGAACGGCTTGATCATGCCGCCGCCATCGCGGCGAGAAACGCTGGCCGAAATCTCCGTGACGTCGTCAACGCTCGGGGGAGTGAAGTGGGCCATCACGCAGCCACCTGCTCGCACTCGGCGCCATAGGGGCGGGTCCAGTCGCCGGCGACGAACTCGGGGATCCAGCGGTCGCCGTCGAGCGTCACGCCGAGCACGGCCTCGACGAACGAGATCGCCGCCTCGTGGTCCTCGCGCTCGTCGCGGAGATACGGCCCGATGAGGATCTGGATGTGCTCGGCGATCTCCCGCGTGACGTCCAACGTGCTGAGGTCGGTCATGTTCAGCCGGGCGACCCGGACCACCCGATCGGCGTTGTAGAGACCGCGAACGATCACCTCGGCCGCACGCCGCGCCGACGTCATTCCATCCTGCTCGGAACCCTCGACCGACCGGCCGGCGCAGAGCCGCGGTGTCTCGTCGTTCTCGCAGATCAGCATGTAGAGCGTGTTCATGGCGGGTGCCCTCACCGTGCTTCGATGAGGGTGAACATAATGGGCGATTGCCCATCGGTCAACATGGAAATGGGCTATTGCCCAATATGGCGTCGATCTGTTACCCATTGGCCCATCCGCCGCCTTGGCCGTGTTGAGGAATCGACGAGGCTCACTCAGCGAGGGCGGATCGTGCGGGGCTCGAAAGTCCTACGGTGCGGCTGAGGAAACTGAGGACGGGCGTCCCGAGAGGGCGCCCTGGCTACTGTCCCATCCCGGCTCCGGTCGTCAGGACAGGCCACGGATCTCCCGAACCTTCATGGGCTCAAGCCTATGGGGGTAGGGGGCTCTTTGGCCCGAACCCTCCCTCACCAATCGTCATGAATGAGAATTCGAAGAGATCTTCAGTGGCTCTGTCTCAGCAGGATGTGCACCGCGAGCGCGAGCCGATTTCACTCGGGAAAGGGCGAGGAATGGCACTGTTCGACAAAGGCATGGTTTCCGAGGGCTACGTGGTCGAGGCGCGCCAGATCGAGGCCGCCATCGCGAAGCTGCACGCGCGGTTCAAGTCCTATACCGATCTCGCGGTGCTGCTCGCGGTTGAGGGAGCGCCATCGGTCGCGACCGCCGGCGCCGCCGACCGCGTTCTTCAGAAGATGCGGAAGGCGGGGCTCGTCAGCTTCGCTAAGGGATGGTGGACGCGCGCCGACCGCCGGCCAACCTAGGCCGACTGCTCGTTGCCCTGTTTCTGCTGCCCCTCGATATAGCGCCGCTTCCACTTGCGCCGGTCATCGATAAGCGGGAGCAGGGCGTTCAGCGGGTGATAGCGTGTAAGGCGAAAAAGCCCGCCTAAGGCGGGCTTTCAGGCCTCATTCTTCTGGCGATACGATCATCGCAAATTCGTGGACCGGCTCCAGAGATTCCGGGTTGTCGCCAAGGAGGATTTGGTAAACGCCCTCGCCTGGGAACTTCACTTTCGGGAAAGGCATCCTAAAGGTGGCTCGGTCTCTCGGGCCGGTTTCTCCATCCGCAATCATGGTTCCAGTTGCCCTAAAAAGTGCCTCGCCTGAAGCTCGGGCTAGAACCATTTCCAGCCGGAATTCGGGCACCTTCGGTGCGATGCATATCGTCATCGTTACCTCCGGCATTTCCTTTGGCGCCGTCTGGAATACCAGATCCTCTGTGTATCCGCCCGCTATAACAATCTTTCCGGATTCATCCTGTCCGGCATAGTCGGAGAGAATGGCCCAGCGGAAGGTGAAGCTATCCGGCACTTGTCGGCTCCAGTACCATTTTGATTATTTTGGAGTCGTTCCTCGTGCTTTTTAGGCTTGGGGTTGAGGAGTGGTAGTCGTAGTGCGGAACCGCTGGCAGATCTGCTCTGCAATCCCAATTGGGTACAGGTATGTCTGCTC
>JAEWAD010000279.1 GCA_023391905.1 Pseudomonadota bacterium
ATCGGCCAGGCGAGCGTCGGCCTCGAATATCTGCTGCCGGCCCTCGTCGGCGCCTTCCTCGGCTCGACGACGATCAAGCCGGGCCGCGTCAATGTCTGGGGCACGCTCGCCGGCGTCGCGATCCTCGCCGTCGGCATCGCCGGCATCCAGCAGTTCGGCGGCTCGTTCTGGGTCGAGCCGATGTTCAACGGCGTGACGCTGCTGATCGCCATCGGCATCGCCGGCTATGCGCAGCGCCGCCGCGGCGCCAGCAGCAAGACATTCAAGAAGGCGGGCCCCTGAGAGACCTGCCGCAACACCGGAGGGACGACCATGAAGTCACGCAATCTGCTGCTGGCAGCCGCCAGCGCCGTCACGCTGATGGCCATGCCGGCCATCGCGCAGGCCGACGCCTTTGTCGACGAGGCGAAGGCGATCGTCGCCAAGGCATCGAACCGGGCCGACAAATGGGACGGCCCGACCACCGGTCCGAAGGCCGCCGGCAAGAAGACCATCGTCTATGTCGCCGGCGACATGCGCAACGGCGGCATTCTCGGCGTCGCGCAGGGCGCCAAGGAAGCGGCCGAGGCGATCGGCTGGACCTATCGCGAGATCGACGGCCAGGGCACCGTCTCCGGCCAGTCGGCCGCGCTCAGCCAGGCGATCGCGCTGAAGCCGGACGCGATCATCGTCGGCGGCAGTGACGCGGTCGAGCAGAAGGCCGGCCTCGAGGGCGCCGCCAAGGAAGGCATCCTCATGGTCGGCTGGCATTCCGGCCCCGTCCCCGGCCCGCTCGAAGGCACGCCGATCTTCGCCAACGTCACCACCGACGCGATGGAAGTCGCCAAGGTCGCGGCGATGAAGGCGGTCGCCGATTCCGACGGCAAGGCCGGCGTCGTCGTGTTCGCCGATTCGACCTATGCCATCGCCATCGCCAAGGGCCGCGCGATGGAGGAGTGGATCAAGAAGTGCGCCGGCTGCACGGTGGTGTCGTTCCAGGACACCCCGCTCGCCGACGTCTCGACCCGCATCCCGCAGCTGACGACGACGCTCCTGCAGCAGAACGGCGCCAAGTGGACCCATTCGCTGGCGATCAACGATCTCTACTACGACTTCATGCCGCCGGCGCTGCAGGCGGCCGGCATCGCCGGTGACGGCGATCCGCAGAACATCTCGGCCGGCGACGGTTCGGAATCGGCCTTCCAGCGCATCCGCGCCAAGGACCACCAGGCCGCGACCGTTCCCGAGCCGCTCGCCATGCAGGGCTGGCAGCTGATCGACGAGCTGAACCGCGCCTTCGCCGGCGAGAAATGGTCGGGCTACGTGCCGGGCGTCCATCTCGTGACGCCGGACAACATCGCCTTTGACGGCGGCCCGAAGAACATCTTCGACCCCGACAACGGCTATCGCGACGCCTACAAGAAGATCTGGGGCGTCAACTGAGCCTCTGAACATCGGATCGATGGCGGTCGCTCGGCCGCCATCCTTCACCGGGCCGCCCCGCGGCTCTGGCACTCCGGGCCCGGCTCAGGTAACGACGCCGCTCCGGCCCGAACTCGCATGATGACGACTGGCCTTTTTTCACTTCCACCGGAGACGCGCGCCGCGCGTCCAGGCAACAGGTAGAGAGAATGGCGACCGTCCCCCCCGGACGTCCGGACAAGAGCCCGATTTCGAGAAGCCAGCCGACCATGGCCGACGTGGCGGAGCGCGCCGGCGTCTCGACCATGACCGTGTCGCGGGCCCTGAAGAAGGGCAGCCCGATCTCCGAGGAGACGCGGCAGCGAATCCTGCAGGCGATCGAGGAGCTCGGCTATGTGCTTGATCAGTCGGCCGGCGCGCTCTCCTCCAAGCGCTCGGGCTTCGTCGCGGCCCTGATCCCGTCGGTCAACAACTCCAACTTCTCCGACACGGTGCGCGGCCTCACCGAAGCGCTCGAAGGCAGCGACCTGCAATTGCTGCTCGGCCACACCGACTATCTCGTCGAGAAGGAGGAAACGCTGCTCGAATCCATGCTGACGCGCCGGCCGGAGGGGATCATCGTCACCGGCGGCTCGCACAGCCCGCGCGCGCGCCGCCTGCTCGAGGCGGTCGGCATCCCGGTGATCGAGACCTGGGACCTTCCCGCCAATCCGATCGAGCACGTCGTCGGCTTCTCGAACGCGGCAGCGATCCACGCGCTGGTGCACGACCTGCATGCGCGCGGCTATCGCAACATCGGCTTCATCGGCGGCACCAGCAACCGCGACACGCGCGGCGCCGACCGCAAGCTCGGCTATGCGCAGGCGATCGCCGAGCTCGGCCTGCAACAGCCCCGCGTGATCTCCTTCGGCAGCCCGCCCATCTCGATGTCGCAGGGCGCGGAAGCGATCGTCCAGCTGGTCACGCAATGGCCGGAAGTGGACGCCGCGATCTGCGTCTCCGACCTTTCCGCCTTCGGGGCGCTGATGGAATGCCATCGCCGCGGCTGGGCCGTGCCGGGTCGAATCGCGATCGCCGGCTTCGGCGATTTCGAGGTGGCGCGCTGCGCCCATCCAAGGATCACGACCGTCTCCGTCGATGCGCAGGAGATCGGACGCGCGGCCGGCAAGCTGCTGCTGCGGGCCATCGCCGCCCGGCGCGACGACTGGGCGATCCCGCGCGAGACGATGATCATGCCGTTCCGGGTGATCCAGCGCGAAAGCACGTGACCGGGCCGAGGCCCGGTCACGCAATCGAGATCCGGGACGCATCGCAGGCGCTCCCCTGGCGATGCGCCGTCCGGCCTCAATCCATATGGAAGACTTCCTCGAGCGGGATCATCACCGGCGTGCCGTCGGGGTTCGTGTCCATGATGTCGCCCATATGGGCGAACCACTTCTGCATCAGCGGCTGGGCGTTCAGCGCGTCGGCGCGGGCGCCGTCGGCGATGTGGTTGATCGCGAACAGGATGTTCGTCTCCTCGTCGAGGAAGATCGTGTAGTCGCGCGCGCCATGCGCGGCGAGAAGCTCGCGCAGCTCCGGCCAGATCTCGTCATGGCGCTTCTTGTACTCGGCGCCGCAGCCGGGCTTCATGCGCATCTTGAAACCGATCCGCTTCATTGCTGTCTCCCTTTGATGGCGGCCACGCCGGGCCGCTTGCTTGGATGGGCCGCGATCAATCGAAGATCGCGCCGGGGTTCATGAGATTGGCCGGGTCGAGACCGGTCTTGAGCGTGCGGAGCAGCGCCAGCTGCGTCGCCGAGGCCCGTTCGGCGAAGGCCTCGTGCTTGCGGCGGCCGATGCCGTGCTCGGCGCTGATCGAGCCGTCGAAACGGTCGACCACCGCGAACAGCGCCGCCTCGCTCGCCTTGATCATCTGCTGGCGCGCGCCACCCTGGAGATCATCGGGCGGCACCACGACGAAATGCAGATTGCCGTCCCCGATATGGCCGTAAGTCAGCACGATGCCGCCCGCCGCCGTGACCGCGAGTTCCGCCTCGACCGCTTCGATGAAGGGCGCGACCGCCGAGATCGGCACGGAGACGTCGCTGCGCAGGTGACTGCCGTGGCGGACCTGCGCCTCGACCACCGCCTCGCGGATGGCCCAGATCTTCTGGGCCTGCGTGGCGCTGGAGGCACGGACGCCGTCGAGGATCATCTCCGCCTCGAAGGCGGTCTCGACGAAGCCGCCGACCAGCGCCTCGAGATCGAGCGGCCCGCTCGACGCCGCCTCGAGCAGCACGAAGTGCGGCGCCGCCGTGTCGAGCGGGTTGACGATGTCGGGCATGGTCATCGCCATGGCGACGCTCTTGTCCGAGATCAGCTCGAAGGCGGACAGGAGGTCGGCGAGCTCGCGCCGCGCGGCGGCGAACAAGCGGATCGCGGCCTCGGCGGATTCGACCGCGAGGAACAGCGTCTCGACACGGGCAGGCTTCGGGAAGAGCTTCAGCGTCGCCGCCGTGACGATGCCGAGCGTGCCCTCCGAGCCGAGGAACAGCTGCTTCAGGTCGTAGCCGGTATTGTCCTTGCGCAGCTTCTTCAGACCGTTCCAGACGCGGCCGTCCGGCAGCACCACCTCGAGCCCGAGCACGAGGTCGCGCATCATGCCGTAGCGCAGCACGTTGATGCCGCCGGCATTGGTGGCGACATTGCCGCCGATCTGGCAGCTGCCCTTGGCGCCGAGCGACAGCGGGAACAGGAGATCCTCCGCCGCGACGGCCTCGTGCAGCGCTTCCAGCACGCAGCCGGCCTCGACGACGACGCTGAAGTTCAGCGGATCGATCTCGCGGATGGCGTTCATCCGCTCCAGGCTGATGATCGCGTGCGGCCCGTCGGTGCGCGCCGCCGCGCCCTCGACGAGGCCGGTATGGCCCCCTTGCGGGACGATGGCGATGCCGTTCGCCGCGCAATGGCGAACCAGCGCGACGACCTCGTCGACGGTCCGCGGCCGCGCGATGAAGGACGGGTTGCCGTCCGCCTCGCCCGACCAGTCGCGGATGTAGTGTGATCCGCGATCGATGTCGCGGAGGAGGATGGCTTCATCCAGCTCGGCCTCGGCCTTGCCCATTTCATGCATTCCTTCGGGAGGGGAGCCCGCCCAGTTTCAGAGGAAGGACCGGCCCTCGCAGGCGTCCTCGAAGCGTGCAGCAAGGTTTTCCGCCGCCCGGTAGCTGAGCGCCGCGATCGTGCTGGTCGGATTGACGGCGGCGCCGGTGACCATCACCGAGCCGTCGATCACGAACAGATTCGGGCAGTCCCAGGCCTGGTGCCAATGGTTGACGACCGAGGTGCTCGGATCGTCGCCCATGCGCGCCGTGCCGTAGAGATGCCAGGCGTTCGGCACGTAGTTGCCTTCCGCATCGCGGAAATCGTTTGTCTTCATCTCGAAGGCGCCGAGCGCGCGGCCGAGATCCTTGGCCCGCTCGATGCCGAACTCGATCAGCCGGCGGTCATTGGCGCAGAGCTTGTAGTCGATCTTCGCGCCGGGCAAGCCGGAGCTGTCCTTGAGTTCATCCGAGAGCGTGACGCGGTTTTCCGCCTGCGGAAGATCATCGCCATAGACCAGCACCGACAGGCCGTGACTGAAATGGCGGCGGAACCAGTCATGGTGACCGCGCCCCCACGGCGCGCGATTGCCGGAATTGCTGCCGAGCGACTGGATGCCGGCGCCGAGCTGGCGCACGAGGTGCAGCGTCGTTCCGTTGACGAAGCCGCGCGAAACATCCGTCTCGGCGAATTCGGCGGAGATCAGCGTCGCGCCGACGGTGCCCATATGGTTCTCGGTCGGCGCGTCCAGCCACATCTCGACGAAGGCGAGCACGTGGTGCATCAGATTGCGGCCGACCTGGTCGGACGAATTGGCGAGCCCGTTCGGGTGCGCCGCTGAATCCGACATCAAGAGCACGCGCGGCGTACCGACGCCGTTGCCGGCGAGCACGACGACCTTGGCCGCCTGGAAACGGCGTTCGCCGGTCGAGCGGTCGATATAGGTCGCGCCGGTCGCCTTGCCGGCCGCGTCCGTCTCGATCCGGGCGACGCGGGCGTTGGTGCGCAATTCGGCGCCGGCCGCGAGCGCGCGCGGCCAGTGGGTCACGTGCATCCCGGCCAGCGCGCCGGTCGGGCAGCTCGCGAGGCAATAGCCGCAATTGTTGCAGCCGTTCCGGTCGCGATAGTCCTCGGCGATGATCGCCGTCGGCATCGGCCACCAGTGCCAGCCGAGCTCGTCGAAACCGCGCGCCGCATGGCGGGACATGTCGCCGCGCGGACAGGGCGCCGTCTGGAACGGGCCGCGCTGGGGCATGGAGGGATCGCCGAGGAAGCCGCCGACGCCGCAATCGACATCGGAGCGATCGTAGAATTCGGCGAGGTCCTCGTAGGCGATCGGCCAGTCCGGCGCGAGACCATGCTCGGTGCCCTTGCGAAAATCGGAAGGGCGGAAACGCGGCCAGGTGGCGGTATAGAGATTGGTCGAGCCGCCGACGCCGTTCCACATCAGCGATTTCTCGTCGCGCGTATCGAGCGGATAGTCGCTGCCGCGATGGCGCTCGTTCGGGAACAGCGCCCAATCGGTGAAGCGGCGATATTCCCAGCCGGGATCGCCATGCGGATGGTCGTCGACCCAGTCGCCCTGCTCCAGGCAGACGACCTTCAGGCCCTTCTCGGCCAGGATCATCGAGGTGATGGCGCCGCCGACGCCGGAGCCGATGACGACGACGTCGACCGGCTCGTTGCTGTGCTGCGTGGTGCTCATCCGACCCGCTCCATCAGATCGCCAAGGCCTTCGGTCGACACGCGCGCGACGGCGTCTGTCGCGACGAAATGGCCGCGCCGATGCACAGGCGCCTCGATCGGATCGGCCGGATCGAACGGCGACATGACGTAGCCGCCCGGCTGCGGCGCGTCGGGATATTGCAGCCCCATGAGGCGGATCGCGGCCTTCACCGGCGCGGCGCCGTAGTAGGAAAGGTAGAGGACGACGCAGACCGCCTGGACGTCGGACG
>JAEWAD010000356.1 GCA_023391905.1 Pseudomonadota bacterium
GGCCGGTGATGTTCTGCGTGAAGGCGTATTCGGCGCCGGCGCCGAGGGTCCAGCCGACATGCCACTTCGAATCGTCGATCGAGCCGTTGATGCTGGAGACTTCGATCTTCGACTGGCCGTAGGCGACACCGCCCTTGCCGTAGAGCAGGAAGTTGTCGACGGCGTAGCCGATACGGGCGGTCGTGCTGCCGAGCCACTCGAGCTTGTTCTCGGCCGAGGCGTTGAGGATGTCCTGGTCCGAGATCTTGGCCGAGGTGTAGGCGAAGTCGGTCTGGGCGCCGATCACCAGGCTGTCGAACTGCCAGTTGTAGCCGGCCTGGACGCCGCCGATGAAGCCGGTCGACGTGTCGCCACCGAGATCGGTCCCGATGAAGCTGTAGTCGCCGTCCAGGATGGCGGCGCCGGCATGCACGCCGAGATAGAAGCCGGTCCAGTTGAAGACGGCCGGAGCGGCCTCGACCACCGGGGCGGGCTCGTAGGTCAGATCGGCGGCCTGGGCGGCGGCGCCGAGAGCGAGCAGCGAGGCGGCGGCGAGCGCGGAAACGCGAAGGAAGGTCATCGGGGGACTCCTCATGGAAACATGAGGATTTATATCACATCCCATCTGAACTTCCGTGGCGTGGTTGCCACAACCAGACTCGAATCTTCGCCGGACGTTTGAAGCACGCCCGAGCGACGTCATTCACTTCAATTATCGTTGGAATTCCACCGATTCCGGCAGGATCTTCCTCCCCGCCCAACCCGATGGCGGCCCCGCCGCGTTCACCACCCATCGAGCCCGAGGATTAGTAAGGTCTACATTGCAACCAAAGCTGGAGAACGACGCACGCACACCAATTTGCGGCTCGCCAATCCCCAAACGAAAAAGGCGGCCCGATGGGCCGCCTTTCCGTATCCGATCACTCGGAAGGATCAGAACTTGTAGTTCAGACCAGCCTTGATGACGTGGGTCGACAGGTCCGCATTGATGGCGCCGTCGAAGTAGTCCTCGTTGCCGAGGTCGACGTAGTTGTACTCGACCAGGCCGGTGATGTTCTGCGTGAAGGCGTACTCGGCGCCGGCGCCGAGGGTCCAGCCAACATGCCACTTCGAGTCATCCGCGCCGACGAGGTAGTCATCGACCTTCGACTGGCCGTAGGCGACACCGCCCTTGCCGTAGAGCAGGAAGTTGTCGACGGCGTAACCGACGCGGGCGGTCGTGGTGCCGAGCCACTCGAGCTTGGCCTCGGCGTCGAACGCGTCGTCCGAGAACTTGGCCGAGGTGTAGGCGAAGTCGGTCTGCGCGCCGATCACCAGGCTGTCGAACTGCCAGTTGTAGCCGGCCTGCACGCCACCGATGAAGCCGGTGGTGGTGTCGCCGAACGTGGCAGCACCGTCATTGAGCTCGCCATCGACGATGGCGGCGCCGGCGTGCACGCCGAGGTAGAAGCCGGTCCAGTTGAAGGCCGGGGCAGCTTCGACGACCGGAACCGGAGCCGGCTCATAGGTCAGGTCGGCGGCCTGCGCAGCGGCGCCCAGAGCGAGCAGCGAAGCAGACGCAAGAACAGAAACGCGAAGGAAATTCATTGGGGGGCTCCTTTAGTAACGTGAGTTAGGTATATCACATGCCGTCCGAATTGCTGTTGCGACCGAGACACAGGCAGAGCTTGAATCGGGCGGACCGGGCCGGAATCGCAGCGGAGCGCCATCTCGGGGCTCCCAAATCCCGAAAACATCAGGGTTTTGCCATTTTCTGGCCATTTTCCATCCCGCTCCAGCCGGAATTGGCGCCCTCGGCAGACCGGCGGTGACCGCAGCCGGTGCACAGTCGAATTGCTGCAACTTCCCTTTGGTAAAGTAAGGCAACCTACTTAACTCTGCGGAACCCGATCTTTCCGGCGGCCCATGCCGCCGCCCGACCAACCGGAACCGCCGTGATCCGCCAACGCCGCCATCGGCCCCCGGTTCCGCCTCGCCCGCACCAACGCGCAGGGGTTGCATCGAGCCGAGATGCGCGCGTGGAATGCAGCCGCGCTTCGTGCTAGGAAGTAACAGGAAGAAAGCGGATGCCGGTTCCACGCGGAGCACGACCCGGGCGGGGCAACCCCGGGTCCTGCGGCGGGAACGGAATGGATAGCCAGGCCGGGGATCCGGCCGCACGAGTCTCCGGGGGGAGCTCATGGCAGGCCATCGCAGCCGGATTCTGGTCACGGGTGGCGCCGGCTTCGTCGGCCGACCGCTGGCACGCCGCCTCGCCGCCGGGCACGACGTCGCCGTCCTCGACACGCTCCAGCATGGCACGGATCGCTTTTCGCCAGCCGACCTGGCGCATATCGAGCTGATCGAGGGCGACATCCGCGACGCGACCACCGTCGCCCGCGCGATGTCGCGCGCGGCGCCCGAAATCATCATCCATCTCGCCGCCCTTCATTTCATTCCCGAATGCGAGCGCGATCCGGCGACGACGATCGCCGTCAACCTCCTCGGCACCGTCAACCTGCTTTGCGCCGCTCCCGCCGACTGCCGCTTCGTGCTCGCCAGCAGCGGCGCCGTCTACCGTCCCGACGAACGACCGCATGTCGAGGACACCTCCGCGCTGGGGCCGGCCGACATCTACGGGCTGACCAAGCTCCATGCCGAGCACCATCTCGCCCATTTCGCCCGGTCGCGCGGCCTCGCCGGCATCGCGGTGCGCCTGTTCAACGTCATCGGCCCCGGCGAGACCAATCCGCACCTCCTGCCTGCGATCATCGGGCAATTGCGCGCCGGCCGGCGCCGCATCGAGCTCGGCAATCTCTGGCCGAAGCGCGACTATCTGCATGTCGAGGATGCCGCGGCCGGCTTCGCCGCGCTGGCGCTCGGTGGCGCCATCCCCGCCGGCGGCTTCCTGCCCGTCAATCTCGGCAGCGCGCGGTCCCATTCGGTCGCCGAGATCGTGGCGCGGCTCAGCGTGCTCTTCGGCCTCGATTGCGAGATCGTCCCCGACGCCGGGCGGATGCGGCCGGTCGATCGGCCGCATCTCGCCGCCGACATCGGCCGCATCGGCCGGGAGTTCGGCTGGCGCCCGGCACGAAGCCTCGACGACGCACTGCGCGACCTCTGGGCCAGGCCGGATTTCAGCCCGCGCCTCGCCGCGACGATCGGGGCAAGCTGATGCGCGTCGTCCTCCTGACCGAGCTCTACCCGCCCAGCATCGGTGGTCAGGAACTGTTCTTCGCCGGCCTCGGCGCGGCGCTGCGCGATCGCGGCCATGCCGTCGAGGTGCTCTGCATCGGCCATGCGGCGGGGCTCGCGCCGGACGAGACCGTCGATGGCATCCGCATCCGTCGCCATCCGGTCGCGCCGGCCTACCGGACACCGCCCTTCGCCTGGATGCGGCGACGCTGGGACGTCATGCTGCGTTACGCGATCTGGACCCGCCAGGCGCTCGCTGCCGCCGCGCCGGACCTGATCGTCCTCAACCAGTGGCCGCTGCTGCACGCCGCCCTCCTGCCGCGCCCACTGCGTCGCCGCGCCATCCTGCATTGGTGCGAGGTGCGGACCGACCCGTTCCACAGCGCGATCCAGCGTTTCCTGCCACGCGCCGTGGCCCGGAATGCCGGCGTCAGCGACGCCGTCGCGACCGCGATCGGCGCGGCCTCCAGACGGCCTTTCGTCGTGCTCCCGAGCGGACTGGAGCTTTCCCGCTACCGCACCGATCCGACGAGGCCGCGCGACGGCATCCTCGCCCTCGGCCGGATCGCCGCGCACAAGAACCTGCCTCTGCTCGTCGCGGCCTTCGAGCAGCTGCGCGCGCGCGGCTATGCCGGGCGGTTGCGGAT
>JAEWAD010000444.1 GCA_023391905.1 Pseudomonadota bacterium
GAAGCGACGACGACAGATCCAAAAGCGTCAGGCCGCTCGAGATCGACTGGATGACGATGATGCCGAGCAGGGCCTAATAGGCGCTGCCGCGACCGCCGAAAAGGCTCGTTCCGCCGATCACCGCCGCCGCGATGGCGTTCAGATTGACGTCGCCGGTACCGGCCTGCTGGCTGGATGATGCGAGGCGCGACGCCGCCATGACACCGCCGAACGCCGCCAGCGTCGAGCAGGCGACGAAGGCGCTCGTGTAGATCATGCGGACATTGATGCCGGCGCGGCGCGCCGCCTCGCGATTGCCGCCGACGGCGAACATCGAGCGGCCCCAGCGCGTCCGCGTCAGCGCATATTGCATCGCGAAGACGAGGCCGACGAACAGGCCGAACATCCACGGCACGCCACGACCCTGGTTGAGATAGGCGACGACGATCTCGGCCACCACCGTGACGGCGACGGCGCGGGTGACGATCGCCGTCGACGATTGCGACGACAGGCCGGCGGCCTTCCGCCGCGCGGCGGTGCGGAAGCCGGTATAGAGCATCAGCACGCCAGGCAGGGCGGCGAGGATGACCGAGACGGCGGCCGGCATCACCAGCAGCTGGCCGAAGCGGACCAGCGGCGAGCCATAGGGCAGGTTGATCGAGCCGGTCGAGCCGAGCAGCCAGAGCTGCAGGCCGAGGAAGGTCAAAAGGCCGGCCAGCGTCACCACGAAGCTCGGCATGCCGAAGCGGTTGTAGAGCTGGGCGTAGATGAAGCCGACCAACGCGCCGAAGGCGACGGCCGCGAGGATGGCGAACCCGGCCGGCACGCCGTGATTGACCCAGAGCACACCGAGGATCGCCGAGGCGACGCCGCTGACCGAGCCGACCGACAAGTCGATCTCGCCCACCATCAGCATGCAGACGATGCCGAGCGAGATGATGCCGACGGTCGAGGAATCGAACAGCAGGTTGACGAGGTTGTTCGGCGTCAGGAACACCGGGTTGAGGATCGAGAACACCGTCCAGATGATGATCAGCCCGATGATCACCGGCAGCATGCCGAGATCGCCGGAGCGGATGCGGTCGAGGAAGGCGCGGATGGTGTCGCCGAAGGTGGCGGCATGGGCGACGCGCTCGTCGCGGCGGTCGAGCATGGGCTCGCCGGCGGGAACGGCCTGATTGCGGCTGTCGGTCATTGGCCGGCCTCCGGTGCATGTGGGGCGGCCTGGGCATGGCGCCTGTGGGCGCGACGCGAGACCGAATTGTTGGAGGCGCCGGTGATGGCGCTGACGAGGTCCTCGTTCGAGGCGTCGGGGGCGAACTCGCCATTGTTGCGGCCGAGGCGCAGCACGACGACGCGATCCGCGACGGCGCGGACGTCCTCCATGTTGTGGCTGATCATCACCACGCCGAGGCCGCGATCCCGCACGCGCTCGATCAGGTCGAGCACTTCGGCGGTCTGCGCGACGCCGAGCGCCGCCGTGGGCTCATCGAGCAGGATCAGCTTCGGATCGAGCAGCAGCGAGCGGGCGATGGCGACCGTCTGGCGCTGGCCGCCGGAGAGCGAGGCGACCGGCGCGCGAACGCTCGGAATCCGCGCCGACAGCTCGTTCAGGAGCTGCCACGAGCGTGTCTCCATCGTCACCTCGTCCATGCGGAGCGGATCGAGCTCGCGGCCGAGGAAGATGTTGGCGACGACGTCGAGGTTTTCGCAGAGCGCGAGATCCTGGAACACGGTGGCGATCCCCAGCGAGAGCGCCGCGCTCGGATCGTTCAGCGTCACGGTCTCGCCGCGGAACTGGATCGTGCCGGCGCTCGGCTGATGCACGCCGGAGAGGATCTTCACCAAAGTCGATTTGCCGGCGCCATTGTCGCCGACCAGCGCCACGACCTCGCCGGCATGGACGTCGAGATCGATCTCGGTCAGCGCCGAGACCGCGCCGAAATGCTTCGAGATGCCCCGGAGGCTCAGGACCGGCGCGCCGGAAGCGGGAGCACCTTGCAGAGTGTCTGTCATGCCGTTGGCAAGCCTTCACGCTGTAGTGGTCGAACAAGTGGAACCGCCCGGCCCCGATCGAGGCCGGGCGGCACTCCGATTACTTCGTGATGCCGAGGGCCTTGCAGCCTTCCGCATAGCGGTCGACGCAGAGCGCGTCGGCCTTGGCGATGTTCTTGTCGATGATCTCGGCCTTGAAGTTGTCGGCCGTGACGACGACCGGCACGAAGAGCTGCGACGGCGTGTTGTAGAGCGTCGTCCCGGCTTCCGGCGTCTCGCCCTTCAGGAGCTGGATCGCGACCTTCGCGGCGGCCGCAGCGACGATCTCGCTCGGCTTGTTGATCGTGTTGTACTGGTCACCGGCGATGATCAGCTGCAGCGCGGCCGTGGTCGCGTCATTGCCCGTCACGGGCGGCAGCGGATCGACGCCGGCCGCCTTCAGCGCCGCGATCGCGCCGCCGCCGGTGCCGTCATTCGCCGCCACGATGCCGACGATCTGGTCGCCGAAGCGAGTGACCTGGCCGGCCGCCCATTCCTGCGCCTTGGACGGCATCCAGTCCGGCGTGTCGTATTCGGCGAGGATCTTGTAGCCGCTATTGTCGAGGCCGGCGTGGATGCCCTTCTTGATCAGGCCGGCGGCCGCGTCGATCGGCGAGCCGTTGATCTGCAGCACGCCGCCCTTGTCCGGCGAAACGCCCTTCGCCTTCAGGTGGTTGACGAGCGATTCCGCGATCGACTTGCCGATCGCCTCATTGTCGAACGAGACGTAGAAATCGGCCTTGGCGTCGGGGATCGGGCGGTCATAGGCAATGACCTTGATGCCCTGGCTCTGCGCTAGCTCGACCAGCGACGCGGCGGCGGCCGAGTCGACGGGATCGAGCACGATCGCCTTGGCGCCCTGCGAGATGACCGAATTGAACTGCTGCTGCTGGCGGGTCACGTCGGCGCCGGCATTCAGGTAGATCACCTTGCAGCCCGGGCAGAGCTTCTCCATCTCGGCCTTGAAGCCGGGATAGTCGTGCTCCTCATAGCGGGTCGAGCCCTGATCGGGCATCAGGAACGCCACCGTCGCGTCCGTCACCTCGGCCGCCTTCGCCAGCGTCGCGACGCCGCCCATCAGGCTGGCGGCGAGCGCGAGCGCACCAACCCGTCTCCACGTGAACTTCGACATTCGGTCTTCTCCCTTTGATAATGTGCTTGTCCGTGTCGGCTTAGGGGGAATGCTCGTTCGTTCCGGCTCCAGCCCGATCGGGGCTTTCGCCTGGCATTCCTCCCGCCGTGCTTTCTTCTTGAAAGTTCCGGCAGGCATCGCGGTAGAACGGGATATATCGCGCGCCCGAACCTCGGCGAGCCTCCTCCCCCGCTCCTCCGCGGCTCTCAGGCGGCCCGCGCCACCCTTGAGTTCTCCGCGAGCAGCGTCCTGAAGCGCGAGGGCGGCATGCCCTTCTGCGCCAGGAACTGGCGGTTGAAATTCGACAGATTGTTGAAGCCGACAGCGTAGCAGATCGCCGTGATCGGCTGCGCCTCGTGGCTCATCAGCAGCTGGCAGGCCAGGTTGATCCGCAGCCGGTTGACGTACTGCACCAGCGCCATGCCGGTATGACGACGGAAGCTGCGCGAAAAGGCGCTCGGGCTCTGGCCGGCGATCTCGGCCAGAACGCTCTCGTTGAACGGCTCGGTCAGGTGCTTGTCGATGAAGGCGAGCGCCTTGTTGATGCCGACCGACATGTAGCCGGACGGGTCCGGCAGATAATGCGCGCTCGCCAGCGGCCGCATGGCGTCGCAGCGGCTCAGCTTGCCCATCAGCCCGACGAACAGCTCGATCCGGCGAATGCCCTGCGCGGTGACCAGCTCCTGCATGATCGGCGCCGCCTCGGCCCCGGTCTCCGGCGAGAACAACGCGCCGCGCCGGCTCATCTCCAGCACGCGATCAAAGGCCGCGAGCTCGGGCAGAAGGCCGGTGAGACTGCCGATGAACTCCTGCGAGAACAGCACCATCCGGCAGCGCAGCGGCACGCTCGCGCCTTCGGGCAGGTCGCTGATCCAGTTGTGCGGCAGGTTCGGCCCGGTCAGCACCAGATTGCCGGGCTCGAATTCGCCGATGTAGTCACCGACGAAATAGTGTCCGCGCGTGGCGACGACATGATGAAGTTCGTATTCGGGATGAAAATGCCAGCGAACCGTACGAAACGGATAGCCGTGCTCCCACGCCTTGAAGGATTCGCCACGGCAAATTTGTACGACTTCCAGATCTGGCGTCATGGCGGACCTCCCCACCCAGCGAGCATCCGGCGCTCGTTCCCGCGGCGCCGGCTCCTGCAGGCCGACTTACGCGGTCTCTGCATGGGAAGACCTTAGGAGGCCGCATTTCCGGGCGCTACCAAACCCGCATCGTCGCGCTGATACTTTTTTGATGCAAGGCCGCCATTCGTTGCACGCATTGCAGCATCCGGCGATCGGCCCGGGACGGCACGGCAGCATCCCGGGCATCGTTTCGTCGTGAGCCTCAGGGCTCGGCAGCGGAAGCCCGCTCTCCCTTGGGCGCCGCCTCGTGCCGCAGCGCCACGAAGACGACGGCCGCCAGGACGGCGATCAGGCTCGACGTCACCATCAGGACCGAGCCATGCGCACTGGCGAAGGCGACGCGGGCCGCCTGCGCGATGGCCTCGCCCTCGGGGCCGCCGATCCGACCGGCGATCACCATGGCCTCGCCGATCGAGCCCGCCGCCGCGTCGAAATCGGCCCCGAGCCCGGCGGTGCCGGCGAAGTTGGCGCGGTAGATCGTGCTCAGCAGAACGCCGAAGAAGGTGATGCCGAGACCGGCGCCGAGCTCGTAGCCGGTGGCCTCCAGCGATCCGGCGGCACCGGCCTTCTCGACCGGCGCGGCGCCCATGATCGCGGCCGACGACGCCAGCAGGCCGACGCCGAACGCGAAGCCGAGC
>JAEWAD010000524.1 GCA_023391905.1 Pseudomonadota bacterium
GCGACAAGCGGAGCGACGGCTTCGGGCGGGACGGCGGACGCCGGCGCGGACGGCGCAACGCGCTCTGCCGGCATCCCCTCCAGCGGCCCGACCAGAAGCAGGTGATGGGGCCGCCCCTCGAGCTCGAAACGCGCGATGTCGGCCTGCCGCCGTCCAGCGCCGGACGGAACCCGGCGCTTGAACAGCGACGCGGCGCCCCGGTCGATTCCGGCGACCAGCGTTTCCAGGGCGTCCTCGGCCGCGGCCAGCGCCTCGTCGTCGCCGGAAGCGGCGACCACTTCGCCCGCGCCATCCAGGATGGCGACGAGCGTATCCGGCGAGGCGACGAGGTCCACGAGCCGCTCGGCCCGCTCGGTCAGCGACAGCCGCTCGCCACGCGGCGCTTCGAGCGACAGCAGGAGGATGTTGGAGCCATCGGCGTCGCGCAGCCGGGTGCAGGCGGCGGCGAGGTTCTGCAGGCGACCGTCGGCGACGAAGCCGATGCGCTGCAGCCGCGTCGTCCCCTCCGGCAGGGTCCGCGCCAGCCGCGCGATCTCGGTGGTGGCGGGCAGGGTCTGGGAGAAGCGGCGTTCCAGGAGCCGCGCGAGATCCGGCGCGCCGAAGAAGGCGATGCCGGCGGCGTTGGCCCAGAGCAGGCTGCGCCCGTCGGCGGCGAAGACGAAGCTCGGCCGCGCCGACAGCAATGCCGCACCGACGGCCGGCAGCGCCGACAGATCGAGATAGGCAAGGTCGTGTCCGTTCATGCCGCCGCCGCTCTTCCCGTCATCCGGGGATCCGTGCCCCCTGCCCTTGTCGCCGCCGTTCCGGTCCTTGGGCGCCGCGCTCCGCGCGTAATCGCCCCCATCCGGGGGCCGGTCTTCCGAGACAAACTCATACCGCTCGCGCGGGCCCGGGTCCATGAAACCGCCCGCCGCCCCCTTATCTCTTGCATCAGGTGGTTAATGTCTGGCTTGTTTGAAAGATCGGATGCCACGGATGCTGCCATCCCGGCCCGAATGCATCCGGACGGAACGGCAGGGGTTGTCTTGCGCGGTTCCGCGCAGGCTCTATTCTCGCCTTTACATTGCAGCGGAGCAAAACGATGGCCGACAAAACCACGTTCGAAATTCCGGAACAGATGCGCACCTTCGCCGACAAGAGCGTCGACCAGGCCAAGAAGGCGTTCGACGACTTCATGAGCGCGACGGCCAAGGCGGTCGAGAAGTCCGAAGCCTCGGCGAAGTCGATGCAGACCGGCGCCCGCGACGTCAACCGCCAGGCGCTCGCCTTCCTCGAGGCCAATGTCGCGGCGTCCTTCGATTTCGCCCAGCAGCTGGTCCGCGCCCGCACCGTCGAGGAGATCGGCCAGATCCAGCAGGCCTTCCTGCAGAAGCAGGCCGAGGCGGCCCAGAGCCAGACCCGCGACATGGCCGACACGATCGGCAAGGCCGCCGCCGACATGCAGCAGCAGGCCAAGAAATAGCCAGTCGGCGCCCGACCGCGCCCCGACCCGGCGGCGCCGGCGGCATCCTGCCTGCCGGCGCGCCAGCCTGCCCATCGGCGCGCCTGCGGAAATCGCGCGGCTGGCCCTCGTTTTGTGCATCGCAACAGAATATTGCATCGCACAATAAATTGGCCTATATAGGAGGCAAGTCGATCGGAGTGGAATGGATCGCAGATCCAGGATGAAGCTCCGCGATGGCCACAGAGCCCGAAGGAGACTTGCATGTCCGACACCACTGCCGCCCCCAAGGGGGCCAAGGCCGGCGCCAAGGCCGCCCGCGGCTTCGACGCCCCGTTCGAAGCCTTCAACATCAACATGCCGAACGTCGAGGTTCCGGCTGCCTTCCGCGAGATCGCGGACAAGGCCGTGACCAACTCCAAGGACGCCTACGCCAAGCTGAAGACGGCGGCCGAGGATGCGACCGAGGCGTTCGAGGACTCCTACGAGACGACCCGCACGGGCCTCGTGGCGCTGACCCGGACCTCGCTCGACAACGCCAAGAGCCACACCGACGCGGCCTACGCCTTCGCCCGCGACTTCATGGGCGTCAAGTCGTTCGCCGAGGCCGTCGAGTTGCAGGCCGCCTTCGCGCGCAAGCAGTTCGAGACGATCTCCGAGCAGACGCGCGAGCTGCAGACGCTGGCGCAGAAGGTGTCGACCGACGCCACGCGCCCGGTCCGCCAGAGCTTCGAGAAGGCTTTCAAGGGCTTCCAGCCCAACTGATCCGCGGCTTTCGGCGCCCTTCGCGGCGCCGGGACGCCCACGACCTCCAGCGGCCCGGCCTCCCGTCCGGGCCGTTTCCACAGATACGGAACCCAACTGCGGATAACTCGTTTTCGACACTTGAAACCGCCGAAAATTGGTTCTAGGTTCCGCTCGCTTTTGGCAGGCAGTTGTAGCTCAGTTGGTTAGAGCGTCGGATTGTGGCTCCGAAGGTCGGTGGTTCGAGCCCACCCAACTGTACCAAAGCACCCTCACCAAAACCCGGATATTCCAGACAGCGCAAAACTGACGGCAAGTCAGCAGGTTAGCTAGTCGCCGCGGACAGGCTAGAGTCTCAGCGGGCGCCTAAGCGCGACTTTGCCTCGATTTCGCCACCACAGTCTCGGCCCACAAAAAGTCGTTTCCCGGGCTTCAGCGAGCAGCAAAATCGAGGCCGGTTCGAACGTTGGATGAACCGCCGCTCCGACCGCCAACGAAACTGACGCGCCACTGGGGACGCGCCGGCTCATTCCAGAAATTGTTGAGTTCAAACAGCCGGCAGCCCCAGCGCGCGCCTCTGGTCGACCCAGAGCATCGGCAGCTCCGCAAGGCGGGTAAGCCCGATCGTCCGCGGCAGGGTCCGATCCAGAATCGCCTGGACGATATCGGGGGGCGAGGAACGCCAGCGACAACCCCATCCGAACAGAGCGCTCACTACGCCCCACCCGCGATGCGATCGTCGAGGCATCGATGCCAGTCTTCACGATCTCGTCCAGCCAGCGCCGTGCCTCGGCAATCGCCTCGACCAGGCGCTGCTGCTGCTCCGACGAGATGGCGCGCGCTACTCTCGGACTCTCGTAAGCGGGATCCGCGGCCAGAATCTGTCTCCGCCTCCGGAATGACGGCTTCGACCAGGGAATTTCTAGAACCCTCTCGGTGACTACCCCTTCCCACTCGAGCAATGTGATCTCGAGACGGTCGGGCTTCACGACGAGCCTCTCCAACAAGGTCTCGATCAGTTCGCGATCACCAAGCTCGACATTACCCCCAACTCCCCGCCCCTCGACCGCAGCCCCTCGATGACCAGCGCCTCGATTTCCGGTGCCGGCACTCGGGGTACAGCTCCAGCGGACTGGCGATCGCCTTCTCCCAGCGCCCGCGATACATAGTAGCGATATCGGACACCGCGCTTGTTGGCATGACTAGGCGTCATCCGGTTGCCGGCGTCATCATGAATCTTGCCGACAAGAAGCGCGGACGCAGTCTGCCCACTTTGACGTATCGCGGTCTTGCTGGCTTCGAGCTTTCGCTGCACTGCATCAAAGAGCGATTGCAGTACGATCGGCTCATGCTCGCCGGGATAGCTGCGCCCTCGGTGATTGAGATCGCCGACATAAACCCGATTTCGCAGAATGTGCAGCAGCGCCGCACGCTTGAAGACAATGCCGCCGACGATCTCCCCCGTCGCGAGCTTTCGCTGTCGGGTTTTGACGCCAGCCTCCCTTAGCTCCTGCACCAGCACCGCAAGGCCAGGCCAGGTAATTCCAGATAGCGTTCGAACATGCGAACGACGATGGCCGCCTCGGCATCATCACGCAGAAGCTTTCGGCTCTCGACCCGGTAGCCGAGAGGCACCACGCCGCCGACCCAGATGCCCTTCTGCTTCGATGCCGCGACCTTGTCGCGGATGCGCTCTCCCGTCACTTCGCGCTCGAACTGTGCAAACGACAGCAGCACATTCAGGGTTAGCCGGCCCATCGAGCTCGTCGTATTGAAGGCTTGCGTCACCGAGACGAAGGACGCGCCACGGCTATCGAACAGCTCGACCAGCTTGGCAAAATCGGCAAGCGAGCGTGTCAGCCGATCCACCTTGTAGACGACGATGACATCGATCAAGCCGTTTTGGACGTCCGACAGCAACTGCTGCACGCCCGGGCGCGCCAGCGTTCCCCCGGAGAACCCGCCATCGTCATAGCACTTCGTGAGAGCCCACCCTTCCGACCTCTGGCTTTAGGTATAGGCGGCATAGGCCTCTCGTTGCGCCTGGCGGCGATCGACCCGGACGTGATCATCATCGACCTAGAAATCCCCAGCCGCGACATGCTCGAGCAGTTGTTCCAAGTGTCGCGCGTAGTGTTGCGTCCCGTGGCGATGTTCTCTCCTCCCTCGCCCAAACGTGCATTCTCCCAGTTGTGGTCGCTCCGTTCGTGCCGAACTGAGCGTCATGCCCCCCGTGACCGGCGCGTCCGTCGCGACTGCATCTTTCAGTTGGGTCGCAGTTTCGAGGCACCCCGGATCGACAAGGCCGTCACGGCCGGAAGCGGACCGGGGCGGTGATGGTCCTGCTGACGCCCGGCGGCGGGGCCGGCACCGGCGAGGCACGCCGCACCAGCGCCAGCACCTCCTGGTCGAGATCGGGAAAGCCCGAAGATCCCGCCAGCGCCACCGAAAGCACGTTGCCGCCATCGTCGACGGTGAAGCGGACCGAGACGATCCCGACTTCACCACGCGACTTGGATCCGGCCGGGTAGCGCTTGCGGCGCTCGAGATGGGCCATCAGGCGCGACTGCCACCGGGCCGGCGTCATCGAGGAAGAGAACAGGCCACTCATCGATTGCCGCGCCGCCGTGCGATCGGACCGCTTGACCTGGGCCGCCGCCTCGACGCTCGCCTGCGACGCGGCCGAGGGCGTCGGCCGCGCCGGCTTGCTGGCCCGTTCCTTCGGCGGCTTCGGCCGGATTTCCTCGACCAGCTTACGGACAGGCGGCTTCGGGCGTGGCGCCGGCAGCGGCACGGCGACGGCCTCGAGTTCCGTCACGACCTGGTCCTCGACCGGTTCAATCTCGTCCTCGACCGGCTCGACCTCGGCGATTTCCTCGACCGGTTCGACGACCTCGTCCGGCGGCACAGTCTCGAGGACGGTCTCCTCGACCGGCTGCAATTCGTCCGGCGTCGGCTCCTCGACCGGCTCGGCCATGTTCGGCGCGATGTCCGCCGCGAGCTCGGGATCGGGGGAGATGTCCGTCCGTTCGGTGACGACGGCCTCCGGTTCCGGCGCCAGTTCGATGAGGATCGCCGGCGGCGGCGATGCATCGGCGGCGGCGATCGGCTCGGCGCGCATCA
>JAEWAD010000525.1 GCA_023391905.1 Pseudomonadota bacterium
GCGGCAGAGCCCGCGGCCGACGCTGCCCCGGCCACGCCGGACGCCGGCGCGACGCCGGATGCCGCCGAGGCACCGGCGACCGAGACGCCGGCAACTCCTGCCCCGACGCCGGTCGCCGACAATTGCGGCCCGCGCATCGTCATGACGACGATCGACGCCCGCCTGATCCAGATCGACGCCAAGACTGGCGAGCTCTGCACCGGCTTCGGCAACAACGGCACGGTCGACCTCAAGAACGGCATGGGCGAGGTCAAGCCGGGCTTCTACTTCCAGACCTCGGCGCCCACCGTCATGCGCGACCTGATCCTGGTCGGCGGCTGGGTCTGGGACAATGTCGAGACCGGCGAGCCCTCGGGCGCTGTCCGCGCCTTCAACGCCAGGACCGGCGAGCTCGTCTGGGCCTGGGACCTCGGCAACCCCGCCATCACCAAGCTGCCGCCGGAGGGCGAAAGCTACACGCGCGGCACGCCCAACGTCTGGTCGACGCCGAGCTATGACGAGGCGCTCGGCCTCGTCTACCTGCCGACCGGCAACGCCACGCCCGACTTCTTCGGCGCGCATCGCTCGAAGGAGGCCGAGGAATATTCCGCCTCCGTCGTGGCGCTCGACATCGAGACGGGTCGCGAGCGCTGGAAGTTCCAGACCGTGCACCACGACATCTGGGACTATGATGTTCCCGCGCAGCCGGCGCTCTACGACGTGCCGGACGGCAAGGGCGGCACGATTCCGGCCCTGATCCAGATCACCAAGCGCGGCCAGATCTTCATGCTCGACCGCCGCGACGGCAAGCCGATCGCCGAGGTGCAGGAGAAGCCGGTGCCGCAGACCGGCGGCGTGAAGGAGGACTTCCTGTCGCCGACCCAGCCCTATTCGGTCGGCATGCCCTCGATCGGCACCGAGCCCTTCACCGAGGCGCGGATGTGGGGCGCCACGCCGATCGACCAGCTCTTCTGCCGCATCGCCTTCAAGAAGATGCGCTACGAGGGCGAGTTCACCCCGCCCGGCACGACGCGCTCGCTGATCTTCCCGGGCTATTACGGCGGCATGAACTGGGGCAGCGCCTCGATCGACGAAAGCAACGGCCTGCTCGTCGTCAACGACATCCGCATGCCGCAGTTCGTCGAGCTGCTGCCGCGCGAGGTCGCCGACAATTACGGCCCGTCGGCCGCGCATGACGGCCTCGGCACGCAGAAGGGCACACCCTATGGCGCGCTCAAGAACGGCTTCATGTCGATCATCGGCGTGCCCTGCCACCAGCCGCCCTACGGCACCATCACCGGCATCGACCTGAACTCGCGCCAGATCGCCTGGCAGGTTCCGGCCGGAACGCTGAAGGACACCGGCCCGCTCGGCCTGAAGAGCGGCATGCCGCTCCCGGTCGGCATGCCGTCGCTCGGCGGCCCGACGACCACCGCCGGCGGCCTCGTCTTCTATGCCGGCACGCAGGACTATTACCTGCGCGCGCTCGACAGCAAGACCGGCGAGGAGCTCTGGAAGGCCCGCCTGCCGGTCGGCGCCCAGGCGACGCCGATGACCTATGTCTCGCCGGAGAGCGGCCGCCAGTTCGTCGTGATCTCGGCCGGCGGCGCCCGGCAGTCGCCGGACCGCGGCGACTACATCGTCGCCTACGCGCTGCCGAAGGCGAACTGATCCGCCCCAAGGCGAAGCCATCGAGGGAGGACGCGCAAGCGCCCTCCCTTTTCTTTTGCCCGTGTCGTTTGGCCCGGCCCCGCGGCGACGCAGTCCTCTCCCCCATCGGGGTCGCGCGATCGCCAGCTCGAAAAATCGCGCAACGAACGACCTTCCCTTCGGTCAAATTTAAAAACGACTTCCTTTATCGTCTTAGTGGTTCTTCTAGGCTGGAAGCACGGTCGGATGATCGACCGCCGCGGCGATTTCAGGATCGGCTTGCCCCGCGCCAACAACGGCTAAGCCCCACAGGGAGCACGCCCATGACCCCACGGCTCTGTTGACGCCCAGCTGACGGCGAAGCCGCCCCGGCGCGGCACCCTCCATCCATTGTCATTCTCCCTGCGCGCCTCCCTTCGAGCGAACGGGACCGCGCGCGCAAAATCCGGAACCCAACCATGTCCAGACTCACCCGCCGAACCTTCGTGGCCACCGCCGCCGCCATCGGCCTGACGCTCGCCGCCGACGCCACCGCCCGCGCCGACGAGACACGGTTAACGATCGGTTACCAGACCGTCGTCGAACCCTCCAAGGTGCCCCAGGCCGACGGCCTCTACGAGAAGGCGAGCCACGCCACGATCGACTGGAAGAAGTTCGATTCCGGCGCCGACGTGATCGCCGCGATCGCCTCCGGCGCCATCGACATCGGCTATGTCGGCTCCAGCCCGCTGGCCGCCGCCGCCAGCCGCGAGGTGCCGATCGAGACCATCTTCGTCGTCGGCCTGATCGGGGAATCGGAAGCCCTCGTCGTCCGCGACGGCGCCGGCATCGCCGAGCCAAAGGACCTTGCCGGCAAGAAGATCGCCGTGCCCTTCGTCTCGACCACGCATTACAGCCTGCTCGCGGCGCTGAAGCACTGGAACATCGATCCGAAGACGGTCGAGATCCTCAACTTGCGGCCGCCCGAGATCGCCGCCGCCTGGGAGCGCGGCGACATCGACGGGGCCTATGTCTGGGATCCGGCGCTCGGCAAGATCAAGGAGAACGGCAAGGTCCTGACCGACTCCGCGAAGGTCGCGACCTTCGGCGCGCCGACCTTCGACGCCTGGATCGTCCGCACCGACTACGCCAAGGAGCACCCCGACGTGGTGAAGGCTTTCGTCAAGACGACCGGCCAGGCCTATGCCGATTTCCGCGCCAAGCCGGAGAGCTGGGACGCAAAGTCCGATCAGGCCGCCAAGATCGCGCGCCTCACCGGCGCCAAGGTCGAGGAAGTGCCGGCGCTGCTGAAGGGCTACCACTTCCCGCTCCTCGACGAGCAGGCCTCGGCCGCTCTTCTCGGCGGCGGCACCGCCAAGGCGATCGCCGACGCCTCCGCCTTCCTCAAGGAGCAGGGCAAGATCCCGGCCGTGCTGCCCGACTATAGCGGCGCCGTCACGACCAAGTTCGTGACCGAGGCGCTCGCCTCCAACTGATCGCGTCGCGGCGGGGGCACACGCCGCGATCCAGGCC